>JBIQMB010000470.1:0-3490 GCA_044463745.1 Chitinophagaceae bacterium
ATGGTTAACTTGGTTCTATGTGACCAGCAATCGACAGGGCTGAGGAATAAAAACTCTTTCGTTCGAGTCCCTTCTTTACATTCGGTTAGTTCGTCGCAATTATTATTCTTTTCTGAATAATAGTATCAAAGTGGAATTCCTTGACTTGCAATGTATTTTTTAAAATTGCTGAGGTGTATTAAACAATATGAATGGTCAGTCTGCTTTAATTGTTCAAATGTGGAGATGTCCGTAATGCCTTCATACCTTGCAGTTCTTGATTAATTAAATAAGTTCTTGTATTCTCGCCAAGCTTGTTTGGTTATTCTCATTTTGGCACAATTCCTATCAGGATTAACATTGTGCTCAATATCAAAATGAGTTTCGCCAATATCAATTTTTCTGCTATCGGTTAACTCTTTTAAATAATGTAGAGCGACATAAAATAGAACTGTTATTTTCCAATCGTAAAACTGTCAGGCAAATTGTGTTTCTATACAATCATGAAAATTTTCATTATGATTAGCTTGTTCTAAATGTCAATGCATGAAAACTATTCTTGATTATTTAAACATTAATTCTTCAGAATAATTCAATTTGTCGACCAATCCGGGAGGGATAAATTGAAAATAAACAGGGTATCTATTTGCAATTTCAAGTAGGTCATATTTGTCAAAGAAGTCGAAAATTCTGTTTCTGTTTTCAATATTGTCTTCCTTTAATACAATAGAATAATGTAGATCGTTGAGTGAGGTTTTACTTCTGTAAGCAGAATTTACAATTGATTTGTTTTGCCTAAAAAAAGACTTTACAAAAATGTCCACAATTTGCTTCACTTGGTTATCAATATTATTAGAAGCATTGTAAGTAGCACTCATTGGGTTGGATAAGGTATCTTCTATTTTTTTGGTTAAGTCCGTCATTTTGCCTATTTTAAGAAGTTCAAAACTTCTATCTACTTCATCTTTAACCTCGTCAAGGTTGGTTTGTAAAAGATACAAGATAGCCTCAATTGACCTAACTTTTGGTCAGCATTTGTGTATGTTTCATGTTTTGATTCCATGACTTGAAAACGTAAGGCTATAGGAAAATAAATTAAAAATAAGATTCTCTCACTGGAATAGCAAATATAATTGTTCTTCTTATTGAATATTTAATTTCCTATTTTTGTGTGAATTTATGCATATTTAGGAGCACAGAAAACAACGTGTTTAATAATAGAAATAACGACTATTTTCCTGTTTGATCCAACGATTAGAGCAAGGGAAAATAAGTTCTGTCCTTTCCTTTTATCCTCAATCATTCAGTACTTTTTTTTAAATATTTAATAATATAGCTATCCGGACTCTTTCCATAATGGACCCGCCCAACTAAAATATTTTCCCCTTATCTTTGTGCCTGCTATGAAAAAGTTTTTATTTATTTTCATCCTGGTTTGCACTTTCAGCTTCCTTTCAATGGAGGTAGCTGCGCAATGTTCCATCTGTACCAAAACCGCTATGCAACTGGGGAGCAAGCCTGCTCAGGGGCTGAATGCCGGTATTCTTTACCTCATGGGCATCCCTTATATTGCTTTGGGAATAGTGGGTTATAAATGGTGGAAAAGCAATAAATCGGTAGAGGAAAAAGAAGCGTAGCTATTTAACTCGTATTGCACATCTTAGCCCAAAAAAGGATTGTATCGTTTTTCGTGTCCAATCGTTGTTTCAGGTCCATGGCCGGGATACACCGTCACTTCATCCGGCAGAATAAATAATTTTGATTTAATATTTTGCAATAAGGCCGGGCCATCGCCCAATGGCAGATCGGTACGCCCAATGCTTTCTCTGAAAAGAACATCCCCTCCTATAATGAATTTCTGTTTCTCACAATAAAAACAAAGACTGCCCGGTGAATGTCCGGGAACCAGGATAGCCTCCAGTTTATCTTCGCCCAGGGTAATGATATCGCCCTCGTTGATCCATTCCGTAGTACCTGTATAGTTGTCAAAGGCCAGATTAAACATTAACCCCGATGCGGGCGCAAAATCCAGAACCTGCTTCTCCAGGGGGTGAATATGTAAGGTCAGGCCGAATGTTTCTGCTATCCATTTATTACCAAAAACATGATCAAAATGACAGTGGGTATTGATTAGTTTTACCGGCGTCAGACTGTTAGAATCTATGAAATCAAGCAGTTCATCTTTTTCATGGTCAAAGTAAAACCCGGGGTCGATGATGATGCATTGCTTCGATTCATTATATAACAGGTAAGTGTTTTCCTGCACCGGATTAAATGTAAATGATTTGATAAGAAACATCGTTTAAGACTCAATTGTGATAAATACTTTTTACCGATTAACTTAGAAAAGGTAATTTTAGGGCAATTTAACCAACCTGAAATGCAAGACCAAAAGTTTCGTTTCCCTTTGAAGATATTTTCACTTTTATCAGTCATCCTGCTGATGGGCTCTCAATTATCCGCTCAGGTTAGTAGTGTAGAGTTTGGACAGAACAGATTACAATTCAAAAAATTCAAATGGCAGTATTATCAAACCACAAATTTTAATAGCTATTTCTATGATGGTGGACAGGAGCTGGCGCGATATGTATTGCAAATAGCTGAAGAAGAGCTGCCGGGTATTGAAAGATTTGTTGAATATTCACTTCAGCTCAGAGCTAATATCATGATCTACAACACCTACGATGATATGAAGCAAAGTAATATCGGATTGGGTACCGAAACACATGACCCCGGCGGCACCACTGTTTTGGTTAATAATAAAATGGTGGTCTATTTCAATGGTAATCATGCTGATTTGCGCAAGCAGGTCAGGGAGGGAATCGCAAAAATATTAACCCAGAATCTGTTGTTTGGTGATGACCTGGGCGAGATGGCGGGAAATCAGGCCCTGCTCGATTTACCGAACTGGCTGGTGGACGGATACATAGCTTATGCAGCGCAGAACTGGAGCCCGCAGTTAGACGATGATCTCAAGAGCGAAATTCTGAGTAATAAGTATAAGAATTTTTATCAACTGGCTTTTGATAAGCCGCTTCTGGCCGGCCACGCATTTTGGTTTTATATCGAAGAAAAATACAAAAGAGAAAATACCACCTACCTGTTGTACCTGGCCCGGATGTACAAGAGCCTGAGTAGGGCCTCGGCTGTAGTGACGAAGGTTCCCAAATTTAAACAACTGCTCAAAAACTTCATGGATTATCAGGAAGAAAAATATGATGAAGATATTCGTAAAAGAAAGAACTATCCGAAAGGAAGCGAAGTCACCAGCGTAGAAATAGGCAAGCGGCTCGATTATTATAATTTTAATGTTAACCCTAACAAACGTAATTCGGCTTTTGGCGTGGTGCGGTATAAAAAAGGCCAGTACAAATTGATTCTGGATGAGGATGGAGATAAGACAACCTTGTTGAAAATCGGATCAAAATCCAGAATAGGCGATGTGGATCCGAATTATCCAAAGATGGCCTGGGATCCCAAAGGAAGCAGGCTTGCGGTAGTTTATCAGGAA
>JBIQMB010000471.1:0-3485 GCA_044463745.1 Chitinophagaceae bacterium
ATCCGTAAGATCCCCTCAATACTGCTGATGTTACATAATCATTTTGAGGGAAGAATTTTTCACGACTCAGGTTCCAACTGGCAGCAATGTTCCACGTAGGCAGCCAGCGTGCTGTACGGCTTGCTCCCATTTTATTTGATCCATCGTAGCGAATGGTGGGTGTAAGAATATATTTACCCTGATATCCGTAAGTGCCCTGAAACATATATGCAAGAAAACGATCCCTGCCCGGATACATTCCAAAGTAGGGCTTACCGGCTTCACCCGCTTGCTTGAAGTACATATAATAAGGATTAACAAGTCCGCCATTTTCGAACTGGTAACCTACCCCATCAAAAAACTGATCCTGACGGTCAGCACTCCTGGCCTCCATACTTGCAAACCCGGTTATGGTATGATCGTTGCCGAAGGTTTGATCGTATTTAAGTTCCTGTCTGAAATAATAACTCTTCAGGTTATTCATGTTTACATTATAAAAACCACCGCTCGGTAGTACCACCATCGGATATCCGTAAGCATCGTCAGGATTGGCATATAAATACTGATTGGAACCGATGGAAGTAGGATCAGAAGCCGCCTTGTATGCCTGAGCCAGATTAGAGTTTTCCAAAATGTAGGTTTGGTTCTCACTCTTTACATAACGGTAAGCCCCTGTAGCGGCATAGCTTAATTGAGGAATAATCTTATACTCCACCTTTCCCTGCACTTTAATATCGAGCAGGTTCATCTTCATGTAATTGGTGTTCAGCTCATTGATGATATTAAAAGGAGCATAGTTTTTTCTGAAAAACTCCAGATTCCCATTCTCATCGTAGGGCGTTACCATCCGGCTGGTATTCATGGCATAGTTGTACGGGTTGATGTCGAAACCACGCAGGTAAGAACCATACACCGGTTCAGACTGCTGGCTTTGTGTGCCCGGGGCACGCTGATTTCTTACAGATCCTACGGTCAATATTTCACCCGAAAACTTTTTACCCACTTTAAAATTGCTTTTAAAATTTCCCGTAAATCGCTCTACGTTATTACCTATAGTTTGCCCCTCATCTTTCAGGTAAGATGTAGAAGCATAGGTTTGAAAATTTTCTGTTCCTGAGCTGATGCTGATCGAATGTTCCTGAATAACCGAATTTTTAAAAATAATATCAAACCAGTCTGTATTGGCATTGGCATATCTTGCTAAGAATGCATTACGGCTTTGGGCATCATTTTTTAAGGCATAAGTTTTAGTGGTAGAATCATAATTATATATCTCATCATACATTTTATGAAAAATACCGCCCTCCGAACCGTTCATCATTCCCGGCATCTGAAAATATCCTTTATTCATCATTTCTACCATCACACCCATCTGGTCAGCCGAATTGAGCACATCAAAATCTTTGTACGAAGGCTTGATGTATTGAGTAAAATTACCGGAATAGTTGATGCGTGGCTTGCCCGAGGTTTGGGTACCTTTTTTAGTGGTTACTACAATAACCCCATTCATAGCTCTGGCTCCGTAAAGCGCCGTAGCTGCAGCATCTCTAAGGATAGTGATATCCTGAATGTCGCTCGGGTTGATACCGGCCACAGATGAGCCGAGAAGCGTATTCATATCACCTGTAGAAAGTGCTTCGTTAGATATATTGATGATATCTTCTACCACGATACCGTCAATAACCCACAGCGGCTTATTATCGCCCGAGAGGGAAGTAGCCCCTCTGATTCTTAACTTGGGTGCCGCCCCGAAGGTACCACTCACATTCTGCACAGATACACCGGCAAACTGGCCTTCAAGCATTTTAGAAACATCAGGCATACCGGCTCTTTCCAATTCCTTGCCCGAGAGTGTGGTGCTCGATCCGCTGAACAGCCCTTTTTTAACTGTGTTATAACCGGTTATCACTACCTCTTCCAGATCAGCAACATCACTGCCCAACAAGATGGGTTCATTCATGCTTATCTGGCGCGCCTCCATTTCCTTCGATTTATAGCCGCTCATAGAAATAACAATTGTACTTCTTGGTCCTACACTGGTGAGACTGAAAACCCCTTCATCATTGGTAGTAGTCCCTTTGGTGGTTCCTTTTACCACTACCGACACCCTCGCCAATGGAGTCAGCGTCTCCACATCCACCACCTTACCCTGCACGTCTATGTTCTGGCTAAATGCGAAAGGAGAAATCAGTAAAAAAAGGGCCAAAAGCCAGGATTTTGAAAATCCATCCGATAAACCGGCTGATCCGGTTCGACACGTTTTTCTCATTAAGTAATTATTTGTAATTTGATGATCGAATATCCCTGCTAATTTTTTCTGGGGGTCACAATGTTAAACATTTTCAAATGAACAGGTATTCACACCAGAAAAAAATATATACCTGTGTATGATCTTTTGTATTTTATTAACAAATATTCAAAAAAGGAATATAAATTCAGCTAACTCGAAACATGGAAGATTTAATCTTAAATTTTATAAAATAAACATGGAAATCTAAATTTTATTACCAAATATGAAGAAAATTCTGGCTATACTTGAAGGATATCTATATTATGCTGTAAAAGAGGTCTTTAATTGATTCTTAGCACTGTATTTGCTAATTTTATTTCTTGAGCGTCGGATTCTTTTTAGGAGATTCCGGTTTCTCATCTCACTAAAACCTCGAATAATGAAAGCGAAAAGCTATTGGCTACTTATGCCTGTACTATTAGCATTTTCATGCGTGAAAAAGCAAGATTATGACAAAGTAAAATTTCCCAAAACCAGCTATACGGTACTCAGTGAGTATGACGCTTCGGGAAAACCTCAGAATCTTTTGAAAGACAATGTTTCACCCGAATTATGGAATTTTGTGGAAGAGAAACTCCCGGAAGGAAAAAATCTTACTATTTCGAACCCGGAACTTTTTCAGACGAGTAAAACCGCAGATATCACGGTCACGCAATCCGCTGATGTTTATGTTACCTTCCTGAGAGGCCTATGTTACTACCCGAATTCTCTTGCTTACTATACCTATCCCACATCCAACCCACCTGCCTCACCCAAGGATATAAAGGAGATTATTTATTTTTTTCCGAATGTAGGGCAATCAACTCCTTTGCAAAAAGGAGACAAGGTGAAGCTTGGCAGGTTTTCGCCGGGCACTTCTATCGGCTTTGTTCTGATGCAACAATCGTGGGACGCAGCCAAAAGGAAATTGAATAATGATGTGCTTCACTTTTGCTCACATGATGCGCTGAATCCTGAAAAGGATCCGGCTCTGAAAAAACATGCTGTTCTTTTCAACTTCGTTCCGGAGGATAAGGTAGTGGTAGGTTTTGAAGATATGCTACGCACAAGCGAGGCATGCGATCACGATTTTAATGATGTGGTCTTTTATTGCACGGTTGTAATTTGATAGAGGTTACTGCCTTAACAAAAGATAAATGACGGGTTGTTTATGTAGATGGATCGTTTCCTTTTTCCATACCTCAATGCTTTTTGTTTTGATCAACTCTTTATCAGA
>JBIQMB010000472.1:0-3484 GCA_044463745.1 Chitinophagaceae bacterium
TTTTCCATCAAGCGATATCACGCGGATGTCGGTTAGTTTTTTTCCGATGGTTTGCCCATGCATCAGTATTTCAGATACAAGGAAATAAAGCAACATTGGCACGGATATCACCAGGATGTCTAATCCCATCATGCTCTGCATTTTATCAAAAGAACGGATGCTATCTCCATATAAGAAATACTTTGCAAGCAAAAAATAGAGTACAAGCAGGGTGAAATCGACCAGGTAAGCCACCATTCGCCGTGGCAGGTCGGCGGCCTCAAATTCCAGTTCAATATTGAAGACAGTTGCTATTTTTATCAGGGGCATAGGGCAATTTACGGCATTTGTAAAAGTTCACAATATTAATAACGTCCTTTAAACAATAAAATTTAAAAGAAAGTATATTTCCCGGCAAAAGGCTAAGGCGTGAATGAACTCGTATAAAGTTTTTGCATGGGTTTCCTTTTTCGCATTCAGGGATTAATTTAGCATCAATGCCCCCGCAAAAACGATCCTCGGATATCTTGTTTTAAAATACGAATGGTATTTGTGATTTTTTCTGCTTAAACTTGTAATAATTTAATAGACGGCCTGATGAGGGAAGGAAGATTTATTAAAAAAAATGTGGATCGATGGAATACCTATCAAAACACCCAGACCGATGATCCGGATGAAATGGCATCTCGGTTTGTCAATCTGTTGGATGATCTTTCCTACGCTAAGACGTTCTATCCCCACAGCAATGTTACGCGATGGATTAATGGGCTTGCCGCTTCCATTTACCAGAATATTTATCAAAACAGAAAGCATTCTTTAAAAGAACTGTGGTCATTTTGGAAGCTGGAACTGCCCTTGTTATTCCGCCGTCATCACCGGGTGCTGGTGTTTAGTTTTGTGCTGTTTGTTTCTTTTGTGTTTATGGCAGTACTGTCGTCGGTTATAGATCCCGAATATGCTAAAAATTATTTCGATCACAATGTGCAGAAAGGATATTATGATCAAACGCTGGAGCTGATCCGAAAGGGTGATCCCTTTGGGGTTTATAAAGATGAAAACCAGTTTTCCATGTTTGTGCGGATCACTTTTAATAATCTCAGGGTGGCTTTCCTCACCGTGTTGTATGGAATAGCATTTGGGATCGGAACGTTTTACATGATGTGGACCAACGGTTTCATGCTGGGGTGTTTTCAGTATATATTTTTCTCTCAGGGGCTGGGATGGCAATCGGTACTGGTGATCTGGATACACGGAACGATAGAAATTTCTTCGATCGTCATCGCAGGTTGTGCAGGTTTTGTATTGGGCAAAAGCCTTTTATTTCCCGGAACCTATACCCGAAAAAAATCATTTTTGAAAGGTACTAAAGACGCAGTAAAAATTTGCCTGGCACTTGTGCCGTTCTTCATTGTGGCCGCATTTTTCGAGAGTTATGTTACACATTTGATGAGTAATACTTTTTCTACAAATTCAACAGACATCGGGCTCCCGGTGCCGGTTAGCATTTTAATCCTGACATTGTCGCTGGCTTTAATGATTTGGTATTTTGTTGTTTATCCCATCAGGCTTACCCGGCGGGGTTTTAAAATGGAAGATGGATTTGTATGGAAAAATGGCGAAAAATTAAAGTATTGAGAAGACTGCTTACCATACTGATTCTTCTTATGATCGGCATGCCCGGATTTACCCAGGCAACGGTCGATTCCATGTCAGAAGAGTTTGCCGACTCCATCATTATTCAGGACAAATCTTTTAAATACATGAGCTCGCTCGATAGTGTGCTCCGAAGAATTAACCGCGAAACGGACTCGCTGAATAAAGCACGGGCTCTCAGCGGTAGCAGTAAGAAGCGAAATTTTAGTTTGTCCGGTACCTGGGCTGATAATATTGTTTTAAGAATTGCCTTTTGGGTAGTCATCGGACTTTTCATTTTGTTTGTACTTTACAAACTGTTTGGCGTCGAATTGTTTTCGTCCCGACATACAATCAAGAAACAGACTGGGGATGAAGCGGAAGAAGAATTAAAGATTCCGGAGTGGTATCAGGATCAAATAGCCCGGGCAGAATCGGATGGCGATTATATGCTGGCTACGAGGTATCAATTTATGCGCGTGCTGGCTATATTTAACGATAAAGGATTGATCCAATATCTTCCGGAAAAAACCAACACGGTATATGCAGATGAAATTCAGAATGATATTTTGAAGGAGCGATTCCGTCGCTTATCTTCCATCTATGAATATGTCTGGTACGGGGTACATAAAATCAGCAGCGAACAGTATGCTTCAGTAAAAAATCTTTTCACCCAAACGATTGAACTTGTCTAATGGTTTGTCTGAAAAAATATCATTTTATTCTGGCACTGACTCTTTTTAGTTTGTGGGGATGCAGACTCAGGCCACCTTTGCCATCATTGAAGGAAACCTACAGCTACGAAGATAAGAACCCGTTTGGTGGCTATGTGGCCTTTCAAAAAATTCTGGATGAGTTTGATAATGTAAAGATCGTTTATGGCAATGATCAAACAATAGATTCAGATAAGGATATATATCGGCAGACCGGAAAACATTCGCTCTATTTCATTATTTCAGACAAGTTATTTCTTTCTCAAACCGAGACAGAATGGGCACTTGAATATGTAGCTTCAGGTAATGAATTATTCTTGTCAGCCAATCAGTTTGGTGCCGAGCTTCTACGTCGGCTTGGGGTTAGAACGAACCAATCTTTTGCCCGCCTCAACGATCGGTGGGGCAATATGCGCGATACGCGTGTGAATATATTTTTCGGTGACGATCTTCCACAGGTGCCTTTTGGATTTTATTATTATCCTTTCGAAAATTATTTCAGGAACTTTAATGAAAAATCGGCACGGATTCTTGGTGTCAACGACCTCGGAGAGCCTGATTTTATTATCTTATTCATCGGCAAGGGAAAGTTATTTTTACATCTGGCGCCAAGGGCATTAAGCAATTATTTTTTACTGACGGAAAACAATATCAACTACTTTAATTATGTTCTGAATTATTTGGATCATAGTCCTGCGGCCGTTTACTGGGATGAGTATTACAACCAAAGTAAATCGTCAGGCATGCCGGATAAATCAAAGAAAGAAGGCGATTTTTCATCCCTGGATGTCATCAACGAACATGCCATGCTGAAATGGGCGTTTTTCATTGCGATGACCGGATTACTGCTCTACATTTTTTCTGAGGTTAAGCGAAAACAACGGCTGATTCCTGTACAGCCCAAACCGCTGAATGCAACGGTTGATTTTGTGGAAACGGTAGGCAGGTTGTATTTTATCAATAAAGACAATAAAAATATCGCAGCCAAATTAATCACCTATTTTTACGAGAATGTACGGAGCAAGTATTTTTTGGTTCATACCACAGACATGGAATCATTTGCATTAAGACTGGCCGGAAAAAAAGGAATGCCTGAACATAAGATTACGGAATTGCTAAATTGCATTACCGAAATTGAAAACAGTATGGAGATTAGTGAT
>JBIQMB010000473.1:0-3481 GCA_044463745.1 Chitinophagaceae bacterium
AGCCAAAGTTACAATAAAAATCATTCTAATACTTTTGATAGCGGTTTATTATTAAATTATGCGCGACAAAGACTCAAAGGTGCGAGGAATCACGAAAAAACCTGCGTAAACACTGCGCTCTTCTTTCTCTGCGATTATTCTAAATTTCATGCAACCACAAAAGCACAGAGCTACGAAAGATTACGTAGAATGTGTTACACCTCTTCCAACGGGTGGGTGGGTGGCGGCGGAGGTGGAATGTTCTTTTTCCTTGCCTGAGCAGGAGGCGGTGGCGGAGGAGGTAATGGGAAGGAACCGTATTTTTCCTCTGCTTTTTTCATTTCCGCAGGATACTTTGTATTGTAGGTTTCACTTTTACCATTTACCAAATCTACAACTACAATCGGCGGCTCACCTTCACCACCTGACTTCCACTTAAGTTGCTTGATGTCTTTATTTCTTTTCAGGAATGATTGATAAAACTCATAGCTTCCTCGTTCATTTACTTCCTGAGCCGGAGCAGGAGGAGCGGGCGGCGGTGGAGGAGGAATGTTCTTTTTCCGAATGGGCGGAGCTGGTCTCGGCGGTGGTGGAGGTGCTACATTCTTCTTTTTAGCAGGTACAGGCGGCGGTGGCGGCGGAGGAAGCGTGATGTCTCCTTTTTTACGTGGAACAGGTGGTGGTGGCGGTGCATTTGGAGCCGCCATTGGAGGTGGCGGAGGTAATGGAATGGTTCCATATTTCTTTTCTGCAGCTGCGGCCTCGTCCGCATTCCGCATATTATAAACCTCTTCCTTACCATTTTTTAATTGTATGATAGCAATGGCCGGTTCTCCATCACTACCCGATTTCCAGGAATAGTTCTTTATATCCTTATTCCGCTTAAGAAAGTTTTGGTGAAATTCATACGAGGCTCGTTCATCATACATTCCAGTTGGAGTGGTATCTCTCGTAACCCTTGGTGGGGTAAACTGTACCCTTGGCTTATCTCCTGTATTAAGCCATGAGTATCTGGGCGGAATAGAACCATATTTTTTAAGTAACAGATTGCGGTCGTAATCGCGACTGATATCATATATCTTACTTGTGTTGCCTGTCCATATCAGAATCCTGTTTTCATCACTGTAAGAATATTTGGTAATCTCAGGTTTGCTCTTCAGATATTCTGACTGGTCTTTGTGCTGCTGAAGTTCTTTATAGGTTAAGTAAGATCCATATTTTTCGTTGAATGCATTTAATTTTTCAGCATCCATACCATACAGATAATAAGGACCTGTTTCCACACCTGTATTCTGTAATACATAGGTTTCGCCCGTGTTTGTTTTTATACGGATATAATATCCTTTCTGATTGAAATTGTAGGCCGGAGGAAGGTTCTTTATAACCCGGGATGTATCTGTTTTCAAAAGAGCACTTTTGCTGTCTTCAGTATTCTTTTGAGCTTCTGAGGTTCGTACGATAAAAATCGTAACTAAAACCACAGGAACTAAAAGTAAATACCTCAACATCATGTATCCCGGCGATTTTTTTCTGTTCATCATTTTAATTCGTATTTTAAGATTTGAAATATTGAAATGATTGGCTATTGCCAATGGAAATGAACCCGCACTTAATTTTATAAGACTGTATTGATAGGCTCTGGGATCGCGGCCCGATATCAATACTTTATGGTCAGCAATGAACTCCAGATTTTCTTTGATGGCTGCTTTCATTAACCAGGCTCCGGGATTAAACCAATAAAATATCTGATTGATTTCGGACGCCAGTACATCAAGGGTATGCCATTCACGCACATGTACTTTTTCGTGCGAAAGGATGTTGCTTATTTCCTCTGATGAGTGCAGACCCGGATTGATATAGATGTGTTTTAAAAAAGAAAATGGATTTATTTCATCATTAAGTAGTCTCACTTTTTCACCCTGTACTGAGCCTGGGAGGGTTTTACGGTGAATGCTAAGTAGGGAAAATAATTGGATGGTAAGCCTTAGTGTCATTATCGCTGCCCCAATCCAGAACAGAAGCTTGACATATCCCCACGCTGTAAGTGACTGTATCGGTTCCAGCGAACCTTTTAGCGCATGCCAGTTGGGCGAATAATAAAAGACTCCTGGTTCTGCATTTGAATTTGTGCCAAGAAATGCATCTACATTAATGAGCGGGAACAGGATGGAAAAGACAATTCCGAATAAAAGGAAATATCGGTTGAGTGTGTAGAATGTGAGCCGCCTTAATCCGAACCGATAGGCCAGAAAAAACAGGCTGAGAGCTATATTCGCTTTGATGAGGTAAATGATAAATGCAGGCATAATCTTCGATTTAGATTTTGAATTGTTTTTTCTGCCGATAGTTTTATTTCTTTTTTTCAATCAGGTCAATGATTTCTCTTAACTCTTCAGGACTTATCTTCTTATCCTTGGCGAAAAAAGTAATCAACTCCTTGTATGAATTTTCAAAATAATCTTTCACAAAGCCTTTCATGAACTTCCGTTTATATTGTTTTTCACTTATGACCGGTGTATATTGAATAATGACCCCAAAATTTTTACCACTTACGTATCCCTTCTTTTCAAGGTTTTTTATCACGGATGCAAGCGTTGTATATGGAGGTTTGGGATCGGGATAGGCCTCCAGAAAATCTTTGATAAATGCGGTACCTGTTTGCCATATAACCTGCATGGCTGATTCTTCCTGTTGTGTGAGCGCTTCCATATTCTATTACTAATTTAACGTAATGCTACGAATGTTTCGTAATAAACCAAATATTTTTTTTAATTTGACTGAATTTTATTCCACCGCGCTTAATATTGATGAAATATTGATAAAGGGAAATTCACCGGTAAAAGAATTAAAATTCTTACCTTTCCGTTTTATCAAATTTTACAAAATCTTCATCATCTGATATGAAAATAACTTATTACGGTCATTCGGCACTGGGTCTTGAAATAGACAAATTCCACATTCTTGTTGATCCTTTTATTAGTGGCAACCCCAATGCTACAGCCATAAAGGTTGATACCTTAAAAGCCGATTACATCCTGCTCACCCATGCTCATTCTGATCATGTTTTGGATGTGGAATCCATCATTGAAAGAACCGGAGCTAAAATTATTGCAAATCATGAAATAGTAACCTGGTACAACACCCATAAGAAGTTTGAAGGTCACGGCATGAATCATGGTGGTAGCTGGACCTTTGGTTTCGGTCGGATAAAAGCAGTACCAGCTATTCATTCCTCTTCCTTTGCCGATGGCACATATGGCGGTAATCCCATGGGTTTTATCATCACTGCCGATGGCAAAAGTATTTATCTGGCAGGAGATACTGCGCTCACTTATGATATGAAGCTCATTCCTTTATTTTTCAAACTTGATCTCGCAATACTACCCATCGGAGGAAATTATACCATGGACGTTGGTGAAGCTCTGGTAGCTGCTGATTTTATAGAGTGCAATAAAATTTTGGGAATTCATTACGATACAATGGATGTCATTTCCATTGATCA
>JBIQMB010000474.1:0-3467 GCA_044463745.1 Chitinophagaceae bacterium
GACCGGCTTAGCTGGGTGATTCAAGAAGAAGTAGGGATGGTTTCGCCACCTCTTTTAAAGCAGCAGCTTTGAAAGTGTTCTTTATGAGAAGGTATTCCGAATGATAAAAATAAGCCGGGAAATACGCTCCTTACGCAAAGAAAATCGGTTCTTTTTTTGAAGATACGTATGAAATGTAAATAACAAAGCCGCTACAAAAACTTGCAGCGGCCTGGTTAATGCATTAAGGTAGCAGACTTTTGAAGTCTTACTTCTTTTCTGCCCGTTTTTTTATCTCATCCACGCTGATCGTCAGGAATCTGCCCATCTGTTTATCTCCGCGGTAAGAAACTACTTTTAATTGAACTGCATCCGTTGGGATACTCAATGGCTCTTTATATTTTGGATAAAAATTGTCGGGAAATGAATTGTCAAAACTATAATAAATATCCAGCCCTTCAGCTTCGGTGCTTAATGCGATTTGAATCTTCCCATCTTTGGTTTTGCTTATGTCGAATATAGTTTCAAACATGCTGGGCGCATATTTAACCTCCGCTTTATCAAAACGAGGAAGCTGCTTTTCCACTCTGGCAGAAAAATCGCTCCAGTTTCTTTTGTTTTTTGGCGACCAAACTGCTTCAGCCACAGCCAGTGCCCGTGGCCAGGTCATGTATTGACGGTAACGGTAGTTATAGATTTGCTCTGTCCATAAATTAGCCTGTCCACCGAGGATGAATTTTGGGTCAATACCATCCGGCAACGGCTCGAATTCGTACGCTTTTTTTAATCTAAGTGTAGCATAAACGCGTGATTCTATAACCGGATCGCCCTGCATGTAATCAATATAAACAAAATCGGTAGGGCTCATAACCACTTCATGGTTCATCTTAGCAGCTTCAATACCGCCCTTCATACCCTGCCAGCTCATAACCGCAGCTCCGGGAGCCAATCCGCCTTCCAGGATTTCATTCCAGCCAATGAATTTCTTCCCTTTTGATTCTATTATTTTACCTACTCTTTTTACAAAATAACTCTGTACCTCTTCCATGTTCTTCAACTTTTCTTTCTTCATCAGATCCTTAACAGCAGCACTTTGTTCCCAGAAGTTTTTGGAACATTCATCTCCTCCTATGTGGATATATTGAAAGGGGAAAAGTTGGGCAATTTCGGTAAAGACTTTATTCAGGAATTCATATACCTTTTCATTGGCCGGGCAAAGTGTATTGTCAACCAGTGCGTAGGGTGGCAATCCTCTTGACCAGTCGATAATTTGCTGGCCTACACGCGGACTGTAATCAGGTCCGGGAGGAGTACATGAAAGTTCAGGATAAGAAGCTATGGCAGCCATGCTGTGACCGGGTACATCAATTTCCGGTACGATATTTACAAATCGATCCTGCGCATATTTTACGATCTCACGAATGTCATCCTGGGTATAAAACCCGCCGTATGTTTTGGGTTCATCCTTTGTGGTAGGTGTGTTATCGCCGAAGTATCCTGATCTGGGCGCCCGCCATGCACCGATTTCTGTAAGCTTAGGAAGGCTCTTTATTTCAACCCTCCAACCTTCATCATCTGTCAAATGCCAGTGAAAAATATTGTATTTGTATTTCACCATTTCATCTATAAAATCCTTCACTTCCTGTTTGGTGAAAAAGTGACGTGATACATCGAGCATCAGGCCTCTCCAGCCAAAACGCGGAACATCCTTTACAGAGCAAGCCGGAACCTGCCAGTTGACATTTTTAGCAACAGTTTTTCCTTCTACTTCTTTCGGTAGCAGTTGATACAGGGATTGCATACCGTAAAATAACCCCGCGGGTTTATTGGCCGAAACCAGAATTTTATTGGGATTAACTTCCAGTTTATATCCTTCATCGCCAAGTGACGCGTCATAGGTAATGGCAAATTCTATATTGTTTTGAATGGGCATCCGTGACTTCTTCACCGATACTTCAAGTGGTAAACCTGAGGTTTTTCTTACTTTATCTGCAAAGAAATTAGCGACCCGTTCGGCATCTTTGTTTCCATCAACCCATATTTTGGTTTCGGGGGTGAGTTTGTAATAGCCATCGCCCTGCGTTATGGAAACAGGTGCGGGAATAAGCAGTTGCTCTACCTTGACAGCATCTTGAGCGTAGGTGCATAGTGTAAAGGCAACCAGGAAAAATAAGGAAAATACTTTTCGCATGAAAAAATGTTTTTGATTATTTATTTATTAAAGAGCTAAAAATAAAGATTTATTTCCCAAACTGGGCGACTGATTTGGTGGTGTATGTTATGACCTTGTAAATAAAGAAATTTTCGGTTGTTATGCCACGAAGGCTCAAAGGCTCTTAGAGACACGAAGTTCGGCGGTTTGTGAAAAGGATTTGGATTTAAAGAAATGTTTTTTTGCCACAAAGACACCAAGGCGCAAAGGTTCACGAAGAGTTTATAGCCGGCCGACGGAGTTTTATCCGGTCTTCACACTAAGCGTGGACTTAGAGCGTGAGTAGGCGGCAAGACCGGTACGGTGAAATTACTTTATCAAATACCTTCCATATATTCCTGCAGCATCATGGTGGCGGCAATGATATCTACGTTTTCCTTTTTGCGTCTTTCTGATTTTTTCATACCCATGGTATGCATGGCACGGGATGCTTCGCGCGATGAAAAACGTTCGTCAATTTGCCGGATTTCTAATTGAGGCAGCGATTTACGTAATCTCTCGTACATGTCCTGAGCAGGAAGCGTAGCATGGGTAGGTGTACCATCCAAATTAACCGGCAGGCCGATCAGAATCAACTCTACCTCATTATCCCGGATGTATTTTTTCAGAAAATCAATCAGTTCGCGCGGATGAACAACCGTCAGCCCAGTAGCAATAATCTTAAGGGGATCCGTTACGGCGATACCACATCTTTTCATTCCAAAATCAATACAAATAATCCTTGCCATTACAATAAGTTTGCAAACATGGGGTAATGCTTTACCGCTTCCCAAAAAACAATGCCTGCGGCTACGGATATGTTCAAAGAGTGCTTGGTGCCAAACTGTGGAATTTCCAAACATCCGTCGCAAAGTTCCAGGGTTGACTTTTCTACCCCCGAAACTTCATTGCCAAAAATAAATGCCGTGGGTTGATCCGTATAATTGTGCAACTGCTGCAATGGAATACTTTCCGTCGTTTGTTCAACACCAAAAATAAAAAATTTTCTCTCCTTCAGATAATGAATGGCTTCAACAGATGTTTTAAAGTGGCGCCACAAAACCGATTCCTCAGCTCCAAGCGCAGTCTTCGTGATTTCTTTATGGGGTGGGGTAGCAGAATATCCGACGATAATGACCTCTTCAAGCAAAAAAGCATCGGCTGTACGAAACACACTACCAATATTATAGGCACTTCTTACATTTTCAAGAACAGCAACCACCGGAAACTTCTGCGATTCAGAAAATTCACTTAAAGATTTCCGGTTTAATTCATCCATACTCAGTTTTCTCATCAA
>JBIQMB010000475.1:0-3452 GCA_044463745.1 Chitinophagaceae bacterium
CAAGCAAGTGGAAATATTGCGATCACTTTTTCAGAAAGTTTGTCCTTCCAATTCAGAAAAAATCCACAAACATTTATTGTAGGTGGTATCACATTTATTGCGGCCATTCAGTTCCTAAGTTTAGCTTTCCTGTCACTTCAAAACAAGAGGTATTTTGAGGAGTTGTTTCATTTGGGAACTTCATTTAAAACAAAACTCTCACAACCTTAGTGCATGCTTTTTTCATTTTCTAAAAATAGAAATACTGATTTTGCTACGTTTCTTTTCATTATTTTTCTATGCGCATATTTTTTATGCCTCATTTATTTGGCACATTATATTGATATCTGGGAAGATGAAGCCTATTCATTAAACACGACATCCCGCTCTTTCTCAAAAGTTATTAAACAATCCTATGATTTTGAAGGGCAACCCCCTTTTTATTTTTTACTTCTCGCAATATGGAGGCTAATTCATCCAGGGGTATTTTTTGCCAAACTACTTTCAATATTGTTTACTGCAGTTTCGGCCTTATATATGTACTACCTGACTACTTTATTTTTAAAAAGCCGAAAGACTTACTGGATTGTGGTAATATTTTTACTGAACCCCTTCACAGTGTGGGCATCATTGGAAATCCGGCTTTATTCTCTGGTCATCTTACTTTCCGTATCTTCCCTATATTATTTTCTAAAATATTTTAAAGATAGCGAGAACCGAGATTTAATTATCCTTTTGGCTCTATGCTTAATTGGCTTATATACACAATATTTTTTCGCCTTCTTAATGGTTTCTTATGCGCTATCGTTGCTGATATTTAAGAACTGGAAAGCATGTTTTATATTCTGCATTTATAGTATCCCGGTTTTATTATTATTCTTACCGAATCTTTTTTTTCTCACTGATCAAATTTCCATGGCTGAAGCTCCCCTCTATTCTTTAAAAAAGAGAATATTAGCTTTAGCTTTCATACCCCAGGATTTTTTGCTCGCATTTAATTTTTTTTCAGGAGGACCAATGTTAAGATGGATAATTAAAATCCCATTCGGTATCCTACTTCTCTATGGCTTTTATAAAATATTAGAACGAAAAACAATCACGTTTAAAAATGAAACACCTTTACTTGTCAAAACTTTAGTATTTGTTCTCATAACATTAATTTTACAGTTCATTATCGTCTTTATTTCATTAAAACTTTTCTATCAAAACAAATATTTGACAGTTTGCTTTCCGGTAACGGTTTTGCTTTTTTGCGTCTTTTATGCGTTTTCTAATAATATCAAAAATGTAATATTTACGTTGGTATCAATATTCTTTGTTTCATTAATGGTAGTTCAATATCAATATTCTACTAAAACATATGATTTTAAAACCCTTTCCGAATTCATCGATAAAAATGCCAAAGAAAATGAGCCAATTCTATTCTTTGGCAAAAGCATAATCCCTCCATTTGAATATTATTATAAAAACACCAATCCAATTTTTGGCCTGCCTCCTCTACACTATGATAAAAATTATTATTATGACGAAATCCGCGATACGACCGAATTTAAAAATGCGATAAGAAATACACCTATTTCATCCAAAACCTTCCTTTTGGTACTGGGTTCTATAAGAGGTTACAAATACCAGGACCAGCTCTCACCAGAAAATATCCAGAATGTCTTGAGAAGTAATTACTCACTAATTCTGGATACATTAATAAAAAGTAAGAATTCTGACAATACCTTAAGGATTCAAAGGTTAATACAATTGGATTAAATATTTACAGTAAAGATAGTGACCATAGCATAGCTCATCCGGTTCTTTAAAAAAACCTATAAGGTTTTCAAAAAGCCTTTTAGGTTTAATATCTTATTGTTTTCACTGATATATAAAATAATAAAACTGGTTCTACTTTATTAGTAAAAAAAATTTGACCTTAAAAAACGACAGTTATACCGAAGGGCTTACATCAGTAAGCCCTTCGGTATTTATAAGAAATCTAATCAGGTTTGTGAAGTCTATTTCTTCAATTTAAATACTGACGTATTCTTGCCCTGTACAACTTTTAAAAAGTAAACGCCATTCCCAAGAGAAGAACCATCGATCGTGACTCTGTAAACACCTGCTCCTTTTGATCCGGATTTAATCCATATCGTTCTACCAAGGACATCCATAAGATGCAATTTGTAATCTCCCGATTCACCGGCTAAGCTTACGACGAAAGAGTTGACGAATGGATTCGGAAACACATTTAATTCTACTTTCTCAGTCAGACCCCTAACTGCCAACTCTTGTTTATTCAAGGAGTCAGAAGTCGCCATGTTTAAGGTAGAGGCAAAGCCAGGGCCAGAGCCGCCTGTTCTGCTTTGGGCAGTTGATATCCTGAATAATTTGTCAGATGGTACCAATCTTTTGGATATACCCGGGCCTGCATAGCTCACATCCAGCGCTTTTCCTCCCCCGCCCTGGAAGTAACCTACTGATATAGCATGCTTGCCTGCCTTTAGGCCAATGGTACCGGATTTTTCTACCAGGCCATGCTTACCGTTATTATCAACGACTAATGTACCATCAATATACAGCAGGCTACCATCATCAGAGGAGGTGTAAAAGGTGTATTGCCCATCGGTAGAAACTTCAATAAAGCCGCTGAAATCCATTGCAAAATCCCTCGAACGATTTGCTACTGTGATAGTAAAATTATTAACAGTACCACTTTTGATTGCTGTTGTATTACCAAAATTAGGCACAACGCTGTAATATCCTTCGTAATAGGAATAATCAAGTCCATTAACGGTATTTCCCGGATTTACAGCAGGCATCAAACCAGAGAAACTCCGGTACAATGAAGAAGAAGGAAGCGATCTCTTGGAAATTCCCGGTCCGGAATAATTAACATCCAGAGTCATTCCCCCTCCGGCCTGAAAATATCCAATTTCTATTGCATGCTTTCCAGCTTTCAGGCCAATGGTTCCCATCTTTTCTTCAACTCCGTGTCTGCCATCATTATCCACAATCAGATGGCCATCGATATACAACAAACTTCCATCATCAGATGTTGTGTAAAATGTGTACTGGCCGTCGGTAGGAACTTCAATATAGCCACTGAAATTCAGAGCAAAATCTCTTTGGCGATTGGCAACCGAAAGACTAACATTATCCAAGAATCCTTTTTTTTCCGGTATGATTTTGTTAAATCCGGGAACCAGGTTATAGCTTCCCTCATAGTAGGCATAGTCTAAGCCACCAGTAACCATCCCCGGATTTACTGCTTCCAACAGTTCTACAGAAGAAATTCGATACAACATAGAATTTGGGATCGATCGTTTGGATATACCCGGCCCGGTATAACTTACATCCAGCGTCATTCCTCCCCCTGCCTGAAAATAACCTAATGAAATAGCGTGTTTACCCGCCCTAAGACCAATCGTGCCGGATTTTCCCACAACACCATGCCGACCATCATTATTGACCACCAAATGACCATC
>JBIQMB010000476.1:0-3422 GCA_044463745.1 Chitinophagaceae bacterium
AATAACCAAATCAACCTACAATGGAGATTGGAAAAATACCGATTCGGACAGTGCCCACAAGTGGGGTTATGTATCAAAGTATGCCAGCCAGAACCCTATGGAAGATTTTGCAGAAACGGCATCTGTGCTTCTGGTTTATGGACAGGGATGGTTTGATAATTGGGTTAAAACATCATCATCTGATGCCGGTAAAGCAGCACTGAGAGCCAAGGAACAGAGCGTGGTGGATTATTACAATTCTTCTCTCAATATCGATTTCAGAGCCTTACAAAAAGAAGTACAACTGTATATCAAGAATGTATTGAAAGAGCCATCCGTAACTTTCCCATATTGGTTAAACCAGGGATTGTACAAAACCGTTACCATTAATATGACAGACCCGATGTACAACACCTATGGCATTTCACAGGAATTCAGGGATGCTTACAATGAGTATTACGATGCAGTATGGAATCTGAATTCTACTGCCAGATATCGGGTTGATTATATACAGTTCAGGTTCGAAAGTCCCACTTCTCTGGTTCTGAGGGCGGCATTTACAGCCACCCAGGGTGCTTCGGTCGGGAATCAGTATATGGGTGACTATAGCTTTTCTGTTGCCATTAATCCTGCAAACGGTGAAATTAAATTTACCAAGATAGATCAGGCTGATGGCACTACGTTTAATAATGGGAGCCTGTTTTTGGGTGTGTTTGAAAATTCGATTCAGGCCTTTCTTGAAGAAGATACCTTCGTAGGTGATTATCTTCCATCGCAGGGGCCGGCTTCATTGTACGGAAAAACAGGAGGCTTCACGCAAAAGAACAATTCAACCAATTTTATTTACGGCACCTTAGGCCAACAATTATAAGATGATGAAACAAATAAAATATTTAATTCCTGTTTTGCTTTTCGGTTTGTTTTTAGCATCCTGTGAAAAGGATTCGTATGTGGCTAAGTTCGATAAATCGCCCCAGGAAAGAATGGGTGAACAAATAGAATTGGTTTACAACACGCTAACCGGTGCAGAAAATGGATGGATAGCAACCCTCTCTACCGGATTGGGTGGCGGCTATGGTTTTTATATGGTTTTTGATAAGGAACAAAATGTAAGGATGTACGCAGATCTTACAAACGCTTCAGCTTCAGATGCGCAAAAAACAACCTATCGGGTGAGGCAGGATATGGGTGCTCTTCTTTCATTTGACACTTACAATTATATCTCTATTTTGAATAATCCGGAACCCGGTGCTTTTGGAGGTACACTACGTGATGGTTTTAAAAGTGATATTGATTTTATTTACGATCGTTCTTCTGCCGATAGTATTGTTTTTATAGGAAAAAGATACCGGGAGAAGATGGTCATGGTAAAAGCTTCTGCGGCACAAAAGGCGAAGTACGAGGGGGGAGATTACTTATCTGCCATCAATAAGTTCAAACAATTTTTCGCTGATAATGCCAATGCTTATTTCGACCTGGATAATCTGAAAGTATCCGTTGAAACGAACGGAACCAACAATCAGAACGCCGGTAAACGTATTACCCTCACAGCCATTTATCCCAATGATTCCATTGCTTCTTCTGTGGGTAAGTTTGCCTACACCATTGATAATATGGATATCGTCGGTAAAGGTTTACAATTTGGCGGGATCAATTTTGTACAGTTAAAATGGAAGGATGCTTCCACACTCGCACTTTACGATACCAATGGTAAGGAATATATCATTAAGAATAATCCTACTCCGCTTCTTCCTTTATATAAATTGTGGGGAAGTAAGTATTCAGGTATGATGTCAGATTACAAACAAATTTATCCGGGTACATCGCCGGATGGGGCTTATCTGCTCAACTTTTTTCATTTAAACATGGAGAATGGGTACAACGGCTACGTGTTTAATTTCTCGCGTCTTACCTTTAATTGGAATATTATTAACAGAAGGCTGACGATGAATGGATTTTCAAGTCAGGGCGGCAACGCTAATTCAGGATGGACTACGTCGGTTGTTTTCAGTTATACGGTAGATAATACCGGCGTATATACCTTTACCCTGCAAAGCGATTTCTCAGGTGGGTACGTGAGCAAGTCCATGATCCCATTAAAGAATTTCATGCTCACTAATCAAATTAAGTTTGATTATTATGTGGATGGAGCGAACCTTTATGGTAAGATGATGAGTGTAACGGATCCCAATATTGAGATGACGTTTATATTGCAATAACAGAAAGATTTTCCACGATATAGAAAGATGACACCCGAAGCGTAATAAAGATGCTTCGGGTGTTTTTTATTGCATTAAGGTGTGTCGTCGGCAGCGCTTGACGAAATTCTGACAATAGGAGGCTATCTGGCAAATAAGCATGGGTATGTGTGCAATAGCCGGATCCCTAAGCATGGACTGCGTAAAGAGCTTTCCAGAAACGGTAATTTTCGGAAAGTATATCTTGGAACGTGAGAAAGAAGCATAGCGTCAAAGGTCGCAATGAACGCAGATAATCTACATTGAAGGTACATCAGATCCGCTCGCTAAGAAGATGGCTAAGTACCGTAGGCATTTCCCCTCTTTGCTTTCAAGTAAAAGAGAAATCTATATAATGATATTCACTTATCCTGTGTATTTTACTTTTGGATATACTGACCTGTGGAATGGTGAAGAAAACAATTGCAACTATCCTCAATAATCTTCCTTTTCTCTGTACAGGATACACACATCCAGATAAGCCATTTTTTCAAAATACCAGATCTCGCTAAACCCCGCGCTCAGGAAAATTTCTTTTTCAGTAGGATTGAAATAAACTACAAAAACCTCCCTTGGATGCGTTCTTAACGATTTGAGGATATTTTTCACCACCTCCAGCATCACTCTACCATCGAATGGGTTAAAAAATATAAAGATGCTGTCAGCGTCTTTTACCGGATAGATGGCTGCATCCATGCATAAAACATTCAATTCTGCATCCGGAAACTGTTCCATTGCACTTTCCATATTCGGAGCAGCCGCCTTACAAAGTTCGGGCGCAAATTCTACTCCCGTAATTTTTTTGAAACCAAAGTGTGCAGCTATGGTCATTATGCGTCCTTTACCACTTCCAAAATCTACAAGGTATCCTTCCGGGTTTAATGAGGTAAGATATCCAAACGCTTTTTCTGCCATATAGTAATTGACAGGCTGATAAATAAACGCCGAACGCTTATTGGCTGATTCCACCTTCAGTTTGGAAAGGTTATTAAAGCCAGTTGTTTTGATTCCATACTTTTTCTCTCCTCTTATTTCATGATAGAGCGTGAAGGCCGCCAGCGAAATGCCCCAATTTTTCAGGATGAAGAAAAAATATTTTAAGTAGGTTTTTAGAGGCATCATGATGGTTGAACGGATGGTGCAAAATCAATAATTCTTAATTGAAGACTTTTTTGATTGTTCCATACATTCTCTTTTATACTATAA
>JBIQMB010000477.1:0-3417 GCA_044463745.1 Chitinophagaceae bacterium
CCGGACAAACCGGTCCCTCTAATGCTATCGCAAAGTTTCCGCTCACTCTATATGAAACAAATCCATCAAATACGGAGGAAACAAAAATCAGCTTGTCATTGTATGTTTTAAAATAACCGACCGCCGAATCGCCATATTGGGCAAGCAAAAGTCGCGCTTTTTCCAAAGACCCCACGACTGTGCCGAGCCGGTGTTTGTTGGTTCTTGTTAAATTGATCAACAAATAAATCCAGGTAAAAAAACCTAAGCTCCGAATGATCATGGAATACTCCCTGGCAAACCGTGTTTTCGGCGTAATGCTTGTGTCTTCTACCAGCAAAAAGCTTTTTAGAGTATGAATGAGCGCAGACTCCCATGTAAAATCCACACCAAAATGTCTGGGACTGATAAAATAAAAACTGACAAATCCGAAAATGAGCACCGCAGCAAAAACCATAAGGCCGGTTAGCATACCCCCTCTGATCTTTTGCAGGCTGCTCTGAATTTTATACTGATTTCCCGTACTCAATAAAAAGATAAGCGTCAGCAGGCATAAAGAAGCTTCTTCATAATCCAGAGCCTTGGTGATGTTTCCGATCAACGAAAGAAAGGTAATGATAACCGCTACCCGCCAGGCATTCTTCATACCCCGAATCAAAAATGCGGACGTAATAAGTAACGCCAGACCGGAGAATAAAACAAATACATTCGAAGCATGGATGGCCTCAAGCGGAAGATAGGAAGCCAGCAGCTTCATTCGTGATTTTTCAGGGGGCGTGATGGCTGAGATAACATTGACAATCCCCACCGTAAAAATCAGCAGCACGGGGAAGGTTCTTAAAAATAACCTCCTGCCCCGCCAACTAAAAGCAAGTAGTCCCAATAACAAGGGCATCCAGAACTCAAATACCCTAAACAATATAGTGACAGATAACGCATCTGCGGCTGAATAACCAAATTCTGTTAACACATACACCATCGAAACTTCAACGGCTCCCAATCCTTTTAAAAAGGGCGAAACCACCATCATTATTACAGCCATCACATAGGCTGCAGCAGCTACACCCAGCGATGCTTCGGCACCGATGGCCAGCATCGAAACATATACCGTGATGATACCGGTTAATTCTACCCCAAGGGAAAACATCACTGCACCGGTAAATTTTTGGGTGTTGACAGATGTTTCGGTCAGCTGAGAAATGATTACGGCTGCGGCCGGAAATCGATTTTCTAAGTACACAAACAGCTTCCCTTTGCTTTTTAAGGACCGGTAAATCAAAAATAAACCTATTATAACTATACTTATAGCAACCAATCCCAGCCACGATTCCTTAAATCTGGAAGTACCGATAACGGTGTAAACCACAACGGGTAGTCCGATCAAAAACACCGTAAGCATACCAGCGAATCCGAACAAACTGCTGGCCTGATAAACCTTGGATTGGTTGAAACCATGTCGTCTGAGCTGAGATGGAAAATAGGCCAATGAGCTGATGCTACCTGCCGGTAAAAACACACCTATGAAATTTCTTTTCAAGAAGAGTATCAGTGCATCCCACCAGGGCAGTTTCAGTTCCACCGATGAAAATGCTTTGCGGTAAATACCACCCTGGCAAAGTATATAAGCCATGCCAATCAATACGCCCGCTATCACCCATGCCGGATGAGCGCTCCCAAGTTGGGGCCCTATAGCGGCAAGTTCTTTCCGTTCATTTCTAAAAAATATAAAAGCAATCAGGAGCATCAGCCCGCCTAAAATCTCCTTCCAGTGAGATCGTGGAATTATCATTTTTAATGATCGGCCGACCCGGGAACGTAATGCATTCAAATAAACAGGGATTAAAGAATTAAAAAACAAAAATACATACCATCGATATTTCTACATTAAGCAAACCATTTTTTAAGTTTTAAAGTTTGTTTTTTAAGAGTAATGGGTAGGGAGACATTTAAGGAATTTTATGATGTACCGAAATAAAATCCTATTTGCCGGGTTTTCGATTGCATAGATATGCAAGCAACTATGAATGGGAATAATGGCAAATTTCGGAGTGAAAACATCTGTGACTGGTCGCCTTTTCTTCAACCGCACTACCCTGAAGAAAACAGTTCTCTTGTCCTATTTCCTTATTTTCTTATTTAAGTAAAAATGACCTTTTATGAGGTATCTGCAAATGTTTGTGACTAAAGGATACTTTCTCAAAGTGGCTCAATATTCGGTTAGAAACTCTGGATGAGCGGTGTTCTTTTATAATTTCATCGGCAGTTTGGCACAAAGGTCAGGCATTTATGCAGGGTACGAAAGAAGCCTTCGATTTCGAACCCGAGATCAGCCGCTTCGATAAATACGCTGTTATGCATCATCAAATTCAGTCAATAGTTGTAATTGGTCAATATATTCAAAGTGTTTTCTGTTAAGCGTGTCGAAGGCAAGTTCGTTTACGACAGCAGTCGCCGCAATAAACAAGTCAGCCGTTTCTATCGATTTCCGTTTGCGTTTTAAGTCCAACTTAATTTTAATGGCTGCCTGCACCGTCTCGCTATCAAACTTCAAAATCTCAAATTCAGAAAACAAGTCAGTCCAGAAAGATACCTGCGTCTCAGTAGCGCCCACCAATACTTCATATTCTGTTATCGCTGAGATAGCAATTCTGTCAAACTCTTCTATACGCTTAAAGAGCTTTGATGTCTCTCGCTTTGTTTTTCGAAAATGGTTAAGCAACAAACTTGTGTCAACCATTAAAGTTTTGTCCGCCATTGGTTGATCTCTTTACGAGTTTGTTTAATGATTTTGAGTTGCTTGTCTGTCAGCCTGGGTCCACTAAGCAAAAGATCTTTTAACCGGTCTTTCGATCTATTTTTTTCAGGTGATGTTAATGCAGATTGTAATTGCTTCCGCTGAGCCGGTGTCAGATTTTTCACCGCTGTCAGCAGCTCTCTAAAAGGTATGTTTACCGTTACTTCCATAAAGCCAAAATTAAGGATATTCAGCGTATTTCTGTCAGTTGGCAGATGGTGCCTGATTTTTTAGGATTGACGTTGTAGTGACTATAGTTTTTCGTCAACCGCAATTGCGCCAATTTCAACGTTAGTAACCCTTTATCGTCTGAACGTGTTGCTGTATTCGTCGAATGTTTCAATATCTATTCCCTTGTCATCAAAATAATCCGGCTCTGTTTTAAGTTTCATTTTTCTCGTTAAAATAAGCCCCTTTTTATCGTAAGTACATGTGTACGAAGCTCCATTTATCTGGATTAACTGTATCAAATTACCAGAATTATCATAGATATAGTTTATTGAACCTTTATTCGCCATCCATGAATATTTACTATTTAATTTTTCAACTTCCTTTTCAAGTTTACCATTTTTATGATAAAAAAAATCTCTATCAGAAAGCAATGTTCCTGATGAATCACTTTCATTTTGAAAAACTATTTCTTT
>JBIQMB010000478.1:0-3416 GCA_044463745.1 Chitinophagaceae bacterium
CTTGTTTGATCGGCAGTTGCTTGCTTTTCTTATCAATGACAAGATTGAAACAGTCTCGCTGGATAGCGTGAATACAGGAGTGGAAGATGGCTTAATTACCGCCGATACGTTGTATTTTAATAATACTATCCTAACTAAAAAAGACATGCTGAATAACTGGATAATTCCGGTTAAGGATAGCTGGCTGGCCGGTCGGTTGTCGCAGTTCTCCTCTCCGGGTCCTGAGGGGCATCATTAATTACATAAGGGCTGCTACCGTCTATCCCCGATTAAATTCATAAGTAATTTATTTTTATTTATTCGGGCAAAAAGTCCATTTTTGAACTTTTCTTTTCATAATTTTCCTCCCTGTTAAAATAACGAAATGGACATATACCAACTACTTGCGATAGGGCTCTATTTTTTACTCATGATCCTGATTGGCCTTTATGCTTATAGAAAATCAACAAGTAACACAACCGAATTTTTATTGGGTGGCCGTAAATTGGGAGCTGCAGTTACAGCTTTGAGTGCAGGTGCTGCGGATATGAGTGGCTGGCTGTTGATGGGCCTCCCAGGGGCTATGCTTGTTGCCGGAATATCAAGTAGCTGGATCGCAATCGGTCTTACCATAGGTGCCTACCTCAATTATTTATTCATTGCACCACCGCTGAGGGTTTACACCGAAAAAGCAGACAATTCCATTACCATCCCTGATTTTTTTGAGAAACGATTTCATGATAACACACGAACGCTCCGTTTGCTTTCGGGTCTGGTCATCCTTGTTTTTTTCACACTCTACACAGCAGCAGGAATGGTTTCAGGCGGAAAATTATTTGAATCGGCCTTTGGGATGGATTATCATACAGGGCTCATTCTCACTAGTTCAGTTGTTGTCTTTTATACTTTTATCGGCGGATTTCTGGCAGTGAGCCTCACCGACTTTGTACAAGGAACGATTATGGTTATTGCGCTCATCGTGGTGCCTATTGTGGTGTTTTACAATCTGGGCGGTGTACAATCCGTTTTCCAGGATATTCAGTCGCAGGATCCAAAATACCTGAGCTTATTTAAGGGAACAACCACCATCGGTATATTTTCGTTGCTGGCATGGGGGTTGGGTTATTGCGGACAGCCCCATATTCTGGTACGGTTCATGGCCATTACCAAGGTAAAGCAATTGGTTAAGGCACGCCGTATAGGTATTTCGTGGATGATTTTTACGGTTGGTGGTGCTATGCTTGTAGGATTGGTTGGCATTGCGTACACGAATAAAATGAATGTGGACATTGGCGACCCTGAAACCATTTTTATCTATTTCGCCAGGGTGTTGTTTCACCCTTTTATTGCAGGGCTTTTGCTCTCCGCAATTCTGGCTGCTGTGATGAGTACGATTTCATCACAATTACTGGTGACTTCCAGTTCGCTCACGAAAGATTTTTATACTGCTTTTTTGCGCAAGAATGCGTCAGAGAAAGAATCGCTTATTGTTAGCAGGCTTTCAGTCATTTTTGTAGCCATCATTGCATTCTTATTATCGTTAACCCCAAACGACAGCATTCTGAATCTGGTAGGCCACGCATGGGCCGGCTTCGGCTCAGCCTTTGGTCCGGTGATGGTTTTGTCGCTACTTTGGAAACGAACCACCACCCGTGGAGCAATTGCCGGAATGGTTACAGGTGGATTAACGGTATTGCTTTGGATTTACCTTGACCATCCGCTCAGGGATGTTTATGCCATGATTCCGGGATTTGGATTGTCTTTAATCGCAACCATTGTTTTTTCACTGATGGGTTCACCGCCTTCTCCAAAAATTCAGCAGGAGTTTGACGAGGTAAGGCAGGAGATGAAGGATACTTATTATCGGTAAATTTTGGTGGAACCGGAAACCTGTTGGCGTCCTTTCAACACCTGTTGGCGTCCGTGTGAGGGCATCGAGGGAGGCAGACCCGACAGCGTTTGAAAGTATTGAAAAAGTTATTTAAAAAACTATTCCACTCATACACGCTGTCTTGTCCTAGCGGACGAAAACAGGTGAATGGTGAATGAGTACATTACTTTTCTTTGCTTAACTGCTTCTCAATCATCTCATCGATATTCTTATTCCACTCTAATTGTGCTTGTACATTTGTACCATGCTCAGTAGCCTTATCATAGCCTTGCTGAACGGCCTGATTTTCTTTAAACACCTGAAAATAGGTGGTTTTGGCCAGGGTTTGATAATTCTTTTCTTTGAATTTTGCTTTTTTCAGGTAATCCACAAATCGTAATGCACTCAGAAATGCCAGATCGAAATGACGTTGTTCATGATTTAATGCAAGGGAGCTGGAGGTAGTTGGTTTGCGCCACGAATTACTTTTCTGAAAATACGCAAACACTTTTATGTCAATGTTTATTTGTCCGTTTTCTTCTTTAATGTCCTGTGTATAGCCGATATTGGCGGAGGTCATGGCTCCCCCGGCATAGCTTGGGTTATTAACTTCCTTGTAATCCATCCACATCAATTTTCTTAACGGAGAATAAAAGATGCTGTCACTTTCGTGCGGACTTATTTTATCAACGTATTGCACATTCACTTTTATTTTCTGCGCATAGCCGGATAAAGCAATAATCAGGAAGCATGCGGACAAGAAGAAATATTTCATGGCGTGAAAATAGTGTATCTAAATTTATTAAAAGAAAAAGTCTGAATACTCCTGGATTGCACCTCTCTCATTTGGCAATTAAATAACCTGAAACCAATGATTTGAATTCAAGCCCTCTATACTGGCTTATTTTTCTGAAATTTGCCCATAAACTTTATGAATTTGATACAGCGGTTTTTGGCATTTATTCAATCGAACCAATTGTTTCAAAAGAACGATAGATTACTCATTGCTGTCAGCGGCGGGTCGGATTCTGTTGTGCTTTGTGAATTGTGTTACCAGGGGGGATATCATTTTGAAATGGCTCATTGCAACTTTCAACTGAGAGGAGTGGAGAGCGAAAGAGACGAGAAGTTTGTAAGAAAACTGGCTGAAAAATATGCGGTGCCCCTTCATTCAAAGAGGTTTGAAACGAAAGAGTACAGTAATCAACATAAGGTGAGCACCCAGATTGCCGCCCGGGAGCTGCGGTACAGTTGGTTTGACCAACTTATTCAGGAAATGAAGAAAGAGGGGGCTGCTTTTCTTTTAACCGCTCATCACCTGGACGACAGTATCGAAACATTGTTGATGAATTTTTTCCGGGGAACGGGTATTCGCGGATTACAGGGAATTCCTCTAAAGGCGGGATATATACGCAGGCCGTTGTTGTTTGCTACTAAAAAAGAAATACTGGAGTTTTTAATTGTTCACAACCTTGAATATGTTGAAGATTCAACGAATCTGACAGAGGATTATACGCGTAATTATTTCAGGAATAATTTGTTGCCTGCGATAATAAAAGCTTTCCCT
>JBIQMB010000479.1:0-3408 GCA_044463745.1 Chitinophagaceae bacterium
GCTTCACGATCCCCAGGGAAGTGGCGCGAAGCAGGAGCTTCACGAGTCCCAGGGAGGTGGCGCGAAGCAGGAGCTTCACGAGTCCCGGGGAGGTGGCGTGAAGCAGGAGCTTCACCATCCCCAGGAAGGTATCGCGGAGCAGGAGATTCACGAGTCTCAGGGGATAGCATCGATGTACACGATGGTGCAGGGTATGTTTAATCAAAATACGTTGAGGGACATTATTCGTAATTTTATCTACATTCCTGATAGCAGTAAGAAAGATGAGAAAATTGTTTGTCGTTATCCGCAGTACTATGCGGCCCGGGCTTTATTTGAAAATATCAGAAAAGCACAAAAACCCAATGGCAACGGCAAAGGTGGAACGTATTTCGGTGCCACAGGGTGTGGTAAGAGTTTTACCATGCTTTTCCTTACGAGGCTGCTGATGAAGAGTGAGGCGTTTAATAGTCCAACCATCATTTTGATTACAGATAGAACAGATTTGGATGATCAGTTATCCGGTCAATTCACCAATGCAAAAATTTTCCTTGGCGATAACACGGTAGTGAGTGTTGAAAGCAGGATGCATTTGAAAAAATTGCTGCAGGGAAGACAAAGCGGCGGCGTTTTTCTGACCACCATTCACAAATTTACAGAAGACACTGAGCTGCTTACTGACAGAACAAATGTGATTTGTATTTCAGATGAAGCGCACAGAAGCCAGGTAAATCTGGATCAAAGAATAAAAGTAACCGCCGATGGGGTGAAAAAAGTTTTAGGGTTTGCTAAATATCTTCATGACTCCTTGCCGAATGCTACTTATGTTGGTTTTACGGGTACGCCCATAGATGCCACCCTCAATGTATTTGGAGAGGTAGTGGATGCTTACACCATGAGGGAATCTGTACGCGACGAAATAACGGTACGAATCGTCTATGAAGGCAGGGCGTCAAAAGTGGCTCTGAATAATTCCGAATTGGAGAAGATTGAAAAGTATTATGAAGAAGCGGCTGAAGCGGGAGCCAACAAATATCAAATAGAACAAAGCAAGGAAGAAACTGCCAAGATGGATGCAATACTTGGTGATCCGAAAAGATTAAAGAACGTTGCTGAGGATTTTGTAGCGCACTATGAGCGCAGACTCACAGAAGGTGCATCGGTGAATGGGAAGGCGATGTTTGTATGCAGCAACCGGAAGATTGCATTTGATTTATATAAAGCTATCCTGGGGACTCTGAGCTCTCGCTCAGAGAAGGAACGGAGCTGGAGCCCCGTTTCCCCGGGAGGACAGAGCTCCAGCTCTGTCTTTTTAGAAGCACGGAGCTGGAGCTCCGTGTCCCCGGATTACGCGAGCGCTTTTACGAAGAACTTTGGGATGCCCGAAGAGTGGCATACACGAAATCTTCCGCACAGAGATAAAGAGGGGTTGATACAATTCATAACCTTTAGGTTGGCAGACAGTCTTCCACAAGATGTTTTGCAGCAAATAGAACAAGAATTAAAATCCGTACCCAACAAGGATAAGGAAGAGGAAAGGCGAAAGAAATATGAAAAATGGCTGGACAATGGTTATGGATGTTGTGCTTTGGCTCATCCTGAAATGGCACAGGTAATGCAGGATGCACTAAAGTACCATGATGATGAAAAATACGATCTTTTGGCCTGGAGCATCATGCCCAACCATGTTCATGTTTTAATAAAGACTAAAAGTAACCTGAAAAAAATCATTCAATCCTGGAAATCATTCACAGGTAAGTGGGCACTGGCAAATAACAAAAAATACAAGCTTGACATTCCAAATGATGCAGAGTCCTTTTGGATGCCTGAGTATTGGGACAGATTTATCCGCAATGAAGAACATTTTAATAGTACAATAATCTACATTCTTGAAAATCCGAAGAATGCAAAATTAACTGTACTTAGCACTGCATATAGATTTACCGGATGCACGGTTGATAAAGGGACGAAGCAGGAGCTTCATCCTTCCCAGATAAGAATGATAATGACTCGTGATAAGGATGATCATGAAGATCTATATAATTTATTAGGCACTTCGGATGACAGAAAGGAACTTGACAGGCAGTTTAAAGATGAAAAATCAAATTTTAAGGTGGCCATCGTAGTAGATATGTGGCTTACCGGTTTTGATGTTCCATTTCTGGATACGATGTACATAGATAAGCCGGTTCAGCAGCACAACCTGATTCAGACTATTTCGCGAGTTAACCGAAAATACAAAGGCAAAAGCAAAGGGTTGGTGGTTGATTACATCGGTATCAAAAAGCAAATGAATCTGGCCTTGGCTAAATACAGCAAAGGCGATGAAAGGAATTTCGAAGACATTGCTGAATCTCTTATTGTGGTCAGAAATCATCTTGATCTTCTGGCCAGGTTGTTTCATACCTTCGATAGCTCAAAATATTTTAATGGAACTGCGCTGCAGCAATTGAATACTTTAAATGAAGCTGCGGAATTTGCGCAACAAACAAAAAAATTCGAAACCCGGTTTATGGGGCTTGTAAAAAGGTTGAAAGCGGCCTATGACATTTGTACCGGTAGTGAATTATTGAAACAAACCGAAAGGGATCAAACCCATTTTTACCTGGCAGTCAGGTCGATTGTTTTTAAGCTTACAAAGGGCGATGCACCGGATACAGCACAAATGAATGCACGGGTAAGAGAAATGATTAAAGATGCTCTGGAAAGTGATGGTGTGGAGGAAGTTTTTAAAATAGGAGATAAAGGGGAAACGCAGTTGGATCTTTTCGACGAAGATTATCTGGAAAGAATTAATAAAATAAAATTGCCCAATACAAAAATAAAATTGCTACAACAATTACTGGCCAGGGTTATTGGGGAAATGAAGAAAGTAAATAAAGTAAAGGGCATTGATTTTACAAAGAAGATGCAAAAGCTGGTAGCGGAATACAATCGTCGGGAAAGGAACGATATTTTCCGAAGTGAGGTCTATGAGGAAATGGCTGAGTCATTGACCAATATGATTTGGGAAGTCCATAAGGAATTTTCTGCCGGTGATGCACTCGGTATTAATTTCGAAGAGAAGGCTTTTTATGACATTCTAAAAGAGCTTTGCGTAAAATATGATTTTACATACCCGGAAGAAAAGCTGATTGAACTCTCAAAAAAGGTGAAAGAATTGGTGGACTCTCAAGCCCGGTTTCCTGATTGGAACAAAAGAGACGATATAAAGTCTGCGCTCAAAGTCGGATTAATATTGCTTCTGGATGAATACAATTATCCTCCGGTGGAAAGAGATGAAGTATATGGCGAAATATTTGAACAGGCAGAGAACTTTAAAAAGAACCAGGCGTCTCGATAGTCAGTTGACAGTTTATAAAGCCTTGCATGCAATCAATCGGCCTGTTGAGGGGAGTACAGTAAAAATTAATTACCTTAGTAACCATA
>JBIQMB010000480.1:0-3385 GCA_044463745.1 Chitinophagaceae bacterium
GATTTCCGTTCAATCTTTTTCAAAAGATGATCCGCAAAAACTTACAGCAAAACGTAAAGCAACGAATGCAGGATTTGAAAGAGATGTGTGAAGGAGGAAATTAAAAAGTGAGAGCAGAATGACCTACCATGGCACACCATGCAAATGGAACAAAATAAAATGTCATTATTAGTTCACTACGAAAAACTTTAGTGATTTTTCTTATGCCGCAAGCATTCGCTTAATCGTATCCTGCAATGCTTGCTTAAATGCTTCATCATTAGCCATTAACCGATAGAGATCCAGTTCGTTTTTTCTCTGTTTGGCAATTACCTCATCAAAAATTTTTCTGAAAGCAATTTCCCTATTCTGTGTATCCATGTTTTCTTCATATTTCTCTTTGAAATCGGGATGTGCTCTCATTCTGTCAGCCAAATGGACAAATTTCACCCTCTGTTCTTCAGGAGTAGCTTCCCATCCTTGAAACCAGCGTTCGTTAAAGCTCTTTATTATCAGGTCGAGCGGGTCTTCAGTAGAACCGGGTCCATGAGCTCCTCTCGGATTTGGATTTTGCGGTTCGAGTTCCGATTCAGTTGAGTCCAGACCGATCGAAGCGTTTAATTTCACTCGTTCAAGGCCATAAGTTGAAAGATCGACCGAGTTTAGCAACTCATCCAGTTTATCCTGTTCAGGATCGGCAATAATGAGTTTTGGAATCAAGAACTTAAGAAACCAAAACAACTTCTCCCAGTTAGGAATCTCATAGGGCATAATCGATGCCATTTGACCGTATATTTTCACAAATTGTTTTGCCTTAATTTTATAATCCGCCTTCCTTTGCTCATCCATCTCCAAAGTTGAATTAAAGCGATCGGCAGCGATGTCGATAATCGGGCTCAATTGCTGTGCATCGGCATTATTAAAGTACTTCTTTATAAAATCTTCTACTTCTGACCATTCATAAACGCCGGGTTCATCAAGGCTTCCTTTCAATTCATGAAGTACATTTACATCAGTTGCTCTACTTAAAGATGTTGCAGTATAGAACGGATCGAACGATTTTTTTATATCCTCTACGGAATTATAAAAATCAAGTATGAATAGGTCTTCCGTTTTTTTACCCAGTTTATTTGCAGATCTGTTTAATCTTGAAAGTGCCTGTACAGCCATTACTCCTTGTAGCTTCTTATCTATATACATGGCGGTAAGTTTAGGTTGGTCAAAACCGGTAAGATATTTATTAGCCACTACCAGTATGCGATATTCGTCCATATCAAAATATCTTGCAATCTTATCGCTTATATAATCCGGATCCGATGGTTTGGCTGTATCCATTCCCGGTGGAAAGGTGTTTAAACTTTCTTCGGTATGTTCTACGCCATTTACTTTCTTGGAGCCGGAAAAAGCAACCGCAACCCTGAAGGGCTTCCCCTGTTTTTCAAGTATCTTAATAATGGCAAAATAGTATCGGATCGCAGATACAATGCTTTGGGTTACAACCATCGCCTTTGCTTTGCCCTTTAATTTTTTTGTGTTTACCACCTGATTGATAAAATGATCCAACATAATCTCTGCCTTCGTTGCAATAGGGTTTTCATCTCCTTCTACAAATCTGCGTAATTTTTTTTGCGCTTTCACCGATTCAAACAGCGGATTTTCTGCTATCGATTTTTCTATTTCGTAATAGCTTCTGTAAGTAGTGTAGTTTGCAAGCACATCTAAAATGAACCCCTCTTCAATGGCCTGCTTCATCGAATACAAATGAAAGGGTTTGAATTGCCCATCAGTCTGTTTTTCTCCAAACCTTTCCAGCGTATTACTTTTTGGTGTTGCGGTAAATGCAAAGTAAGACGCGTTGCCCCGCATTTTACGACTGCGAATGGCTTCCAAAATTTTATCCTGTTGGGTATCCGGGTCATCACTCTCCTCGTCCTGAACATTCCCCATAGCCTGATTCATTTTACCGGCAGATGTTCCTCCCTGGCTACTATGCGCTTCATCAATGATCACGGCAAATCGCTTTTCGCTCAGGTCTGCGATGCCATCTACAATGAAAGGAAATTTCTGTATGGTGGAAATGATGATTTTCTTGCCGGCTTCTAAACTACTTTTTAATTCCGCTGAAGAATTCGCATGCGCAACGATGTTCTTAACTTCTGAAAACTGACGAATGTTTTCTTTCAATTGTTTATCAAGCAAACGCCTGTCGGTAACCACAATAACAGAATCGAAAAGTGGATTATTCACACCCTTGCTTCCGGGAGTTGTGTCGCTTTCAGGATAGGTTTCGATTAGTTGATATGCCGCCCAGGTAATGGAATTGGATTTGCCTGATCCTGCAGAATGTTGGATCAAATACGTTTGTCCTACTCCTTTCTTACTTGCATTAGCAATTAATTTCCTCACTACATCCAATTGGTGATACCGGGGAAAGTACAAGGTTCTTTTCGATAATGCCATGGAGTCATCTCCATCAAACCTTACAAAATGTTGAATGATATTAGCTATACTTTGTCGTGTAAAAACATGTTCCCATAAATAAGCTGTTTTATGTCCGAAAGGATTAGGTGGGTTCCCTTTTCCAAATTTATTGCCTAAATTGAAGGGCAGGAAAAAAGTATTCGGGCCATTGAGCCTGGTAGTCATATATGCCTCATCTGTATCCACAGCAAAATGAACCAAACACCGGCCAAAATTTAATAAGGGTTGGTGGATGTCGCGATTGTATTTATATTGATTTTGACCATGTACTCTTGCGTTCTGGCCGGTCCAGGCATTCTTCAATTCCATGGTAGCAAACGGTAGCCCGTTCACGAATAACACCATGTCAATTTCTTCACCTGGATTTGATAAAGAATACCGCACCTGCCGGGTTACGCTAAACTGATTGCTTTCGAAATTTTTGTGGACTGTATCGCTGCTGCTGGGCAACGGCAATGGATAAAGCATGGTAAAATGAGCATCAACTACACTCAACCCTTTTCTGAAAATTTGCAGAATTCCATATTTTTTTATCATTCGGTCAAGTCGTTCCAGAATTTTCGTCTTCCAATCGCTTTCTTTCCTCAACTTATCCAATTCTTCTTTTTGCGTGGATTCCAGAAAATTCCAAAACCGATGTTCATCGATGGAAAGCCTTGCATTAAAATCAGCAGGCAGTCCTACAAAATATCCGTTACCTGCTCGGTACATATCATCACGTTCGCTTGCAATATGATCATACACTCCTTTTTCTTTCAGTTCTTCCAATGATGTACCTGTTAGCCGCTTTTCAATAGAAGATTCAAGTGCTTGCTCATTAGTTTGGCTTGTAGTCATTGTATCAAATTTACTTTTCGAAATCATTACGAAAACATTTCAACCTGCCTGCCTCATCATCAAATTTGCGTTTTTATTATCTTTAAAC
>JBIQMB010000481.1:0-3381 GCA_044463745.1 Chitinophagaceae bacterium
ACAATTTTGCGTGGTTTGTTATCAAGATGATGAGGATAACTATACTCAACTCATATGTTTTACAGATGGTGAGCATTTTACGGAAATAAAAGAAGATTTAGAAAATCTTATAAAGCTTGGAGTTCAAATAGAAAGTATAACCACTGATGGGCATAAAAGTGCTCTCAAAGCTATTAAAAAGGCACTCCCTGAAATCATTATTCAGCGTTGTTTGGTACATATCCAAAGAATGTGTATGCTTTGGCTGACGCGGTTTCCAAAGCATCCGTCAGCTATTGAACTCAGGTCGCATGTGCTACTGCTTTTGAAAATTAAAACTGAAAATGACCGCCTCTGGTGGACCCAGAATTAGATGCATGGTATAAGAGACATAAGGACTATTTAAATGAGAAAACCTTCAATGAACAAACCAGAAGATACTGGTATATTCACAGACTCACCAGGCGTTCTTACTTAACAATTAAGCGAGCGTTACCTAATATGTTTCATTACCTCTCGAATAAGAAAATCCCCAACACAACAAATGGAATTGAAGGGTACTTTGGGCACCTGAAAAATCACTTGGATTTACATCGTGGATTGAGTATAAGGCACGGTATCAATTTCATCAAGTGGTACATCTATTTATCCAACAAGAAATGAGTTTTTTTAGACATAGGGCTTACCAAAAAAAGTAAGGGTTGAACGGGGAAAGTTCAACCCTCTTTTTTCGTATAAGCGTTAACCTTATTTCTGGCAGGTTGCGCTCCAGCAGAGCCTACTTCCTCTTCAGGCTAATAAATGCACTTTCGGTCTTTTTAATGAAAAAACCACCAACTATTTTTGATTACAATACCACAATGTACCGTTTGTAACGAATGGCGGATCTCAGAAATCAGTAAGAAAAATGCCAATCTATTTAACAAGGTCAATATAGACTACCTAAAACAGCGAAGCCCGCTCTGCATACCTTTTGCATAAATCTTTAGGTGACATATGAAAGAAAATGATCAAATTTGCAAGTGAATTTGTATCTTTCGCATATTTCTGCATTGGCGGTCATGCAATGTCCTAATTTACAAATAGCTTTTTTATTATGACTTCAAATTCAATCTTGTATTATCCGTCTATCGAGTTTCATTCAGACGAGTGGGTAAAATCGAGCTTACTGCTATGGGATAATGTTTATAGAATAGTTCCAAGAGAGTACCAACCTGAAGACAACTACTCCATTAAAGCTTTTGTGGACTCAGACCTTGTCAGGAACATATACTTAGATGAAACTGATGTACAGAAAACCGGAACCGAATTCATGGAGTTATATGAAAACCTTCCTTTTGTTCCAGACGGACTTGAAGTAGGAGACGAAGACAGAATACATCCTGAAAAGATTGATAAAAGGTTATACCCTTCGTTAGAGAGAATAGCGGACAACTTTTTACATGATGGATGGCTTTTACTCCCCAGAGAACTTGCCAGAGGATATATGTTTTACTTAGCGAAGACAGTGGCACAGAGAAGAAACCTCGTGAGAGGTACAGATGATTCGGATAGTTGGTCAATTGCTCCCTTCTTTACCGAAGAAGCAAATTTTGATGATTTTGTATGCAACGAACAAGCGGAAGGTTTTTATTGTTCATTGTTTTTACAAGATTTGGTACCTCAAGACATCGGAAATGTTTCTGCAAAAAAAATAATACAATTCGTAGAAAGACGAAAAGACTTAAAATATCAGTTAAGAATCAAACTTGACCTTTTGTGCCAAAAGCTTACAACGATTGAAAGTAAAGAGCATGCAATGCTGGAAGTGAACGATTTTTTACAACAAGTGGAGCAGGACAAAGCGGAATTAAGGAATAGTATGGATTTTTGGAAATCAGGTAGAGGTTCTTCGCTTTTTGCTGTGGGAGTGCCTACGACTCTGACAGCAATTGGTGCACTAGGCCTATCCGGTGAACCATTTAGTGCCCACAAAATTGCAAGCTCAATACTCATAGGAGCTGTTGCTTCATATTCTAATTTCAGCAAAATAAAAAGACAAGATAGAGATTCTTCATACGCCTCATACCTTATTCAGGTTGATAAATTAGTTAAGCCAAATACGCCATATCGCCTAATGAGAAATTTTGAAGAGTTTTTGAATGACTAAGCACGAACCGCTAACATTAAGCGGATTGAAGAAAGACTCAAATTTATAGGCTGAATTAAAATATAAAGAATCCCCCGAACTCTTTTGAATCGGGGCTTTTTTTAATCCGGTGTTCAGCGGCGCCGGTAAATTGAGAAGGCATTTTTACATAGGTGGATTTCTGACTTTTGAGAGGATGATTTTTGTAGCTGCGGAAAGAATGATTGAACTTTTTTCTCGTCTGGACGCATGGTCGGTCATATATGCCTCCACCCAAAAAAGCGATTGTTTTTCAGGGCCAGATATAAAATATTCTGGACTGGTTTATTGGCGTTTTGTTGCATGTCTTCTTTTTATTTTCGGTGATCCGCGGTTACGCAATTGCGCTGTATCTACAAGGGGGTCGTTGTGATACACCAAGGTCTTCAAACGAAACTTCTTAAATTTGACGTTATGCAAGCGCAAATTGATATAGGATATGACCGGTTGGTAAAATTGGTTAAGCAGCTTCCCAAAAAACAGTGGCAAAGCTCAGAAGCGAAGTGAAACAAAATTAGGCTTTTACCGACACTCAATCGGACATGTTGACTTTGCTCTTAAACGGTCCGACATTCAACAAGAAACAACTCGACGAAATTGCAAAGGCAAGAAAAGAAATTAATCAATGGCGGACAAAATAATCCTTATTGACACATCCGTTCTGATTGACTATTTCCGCAAAACTGACAAAAGAAATTCTATTCTTGTTGGACTTGTTACGGACAACGAGTAAGCCGACACTCATATTACCTAGCCATCTGTGTTTTAATTTTTTCCCCACCACATAAAATAGATTCTATGCCAGGCCACAAAAGGCACAACTTGGCCCGCCATGGATTTGGCTTTGCCGGGCTTACAAGCTGACCCTTCGCAAAACCAGAAGAGCCGTTTTTTAACACTGCTCCAAATACTGTTTTGCGGCTTAAAATTGTAATTTAGAACCTGGAAAATAAATAAAAAGAGTAAGAAAATAAAATATCTTATGGATGAACTAATAGTATATCAAACAACGAATGGCTCTTTAGAATTGAAAGGAGACTCTTCTTCTCAAACAATTTGGGCAAATAGAATGCAAATGGCTGAGATTTTTGATGTGAATCCCCAAGCCATTAGCAAGCATATTCATAATATATTCAGGGACGGCGAATTAGAGAAAGGCTTAACTAGTTCCAAAATGGAACTAGTGTAACAATTACTTAATAAGTTAACTAATTATTATACCTTTGTCGCATGGC
>JBIQMB010000482.1:0-3376 GCA_044463745.1 Chitinophagaceae bacterium
AAAACCAGCCGTTCAGGGAATTTTTTAACAATAGATATAACAAGTGCCATAAAACTATTACAATTGCCTGAAAGGCTAAAGGAGAATTTGGATTTATTGGTTGAAATTAGAGACAACGCCATACATTTCATGAATGACAGTAAGTTATTTGAAAAGAAGTTTTTAGAGATTGGCACTTCATCATTAAAAAGTTATGTAATTATGGTTAATGAATGGTTTGAATATTATTTTAAAAGCACCTTTTATTGCCTGGAAACTCAATAGAATCAATAACTTTATTCTAAATTAAAAACGTTTAGGACAGTATTGTCTCATTATATTCATTTTTTTTCGGTTTAGAGCTGCCGGTTCAAGCAGGCAGGTTAGTAAATGTCCATCTTTTTTTCAAGGTGAAAAAAGGGGGATATTGCAGTATCCCCCTTTTTACTTTTGACGACGACCGAAGCTGTTGTGTCTTTTGAAGATAGCTTAATCTTCAGGTGCTATAAAGTTATCGGAAAAGCCCCATTGGTTAAATTGAAAATTTTCTTTTTCTTTTTCTTTTTTAACCATTTCGGCAACCTCCCTAAGCAGTTGTTTTGCGTCGTAAACAATTCCATCCTTAATTGTATACTGTACACCGCCGACCCGGGTCATTTTATCTGACTTGTTATCCAACACAGGGCTTCCGGTACCGTAAAGAGAACTGAAATCAGCAAGCGGGTTACGGGAAACGATCACCAGGTCTGCGAGTTTTCCGATCCTAATGGTGCCTAAGTCATTATCTACCTTTAACGCCTCAGCTCCATTCAGGGTGGCGGCCTTTATGGCTTCCAGGGGTGTGAAGCCAGCTTCCCGGAGTAATTCTAACTCGCGTATAAAGCTGAATCCGTACACGTGTAATATGTTGTTGTCCGAACCTGTAGTTACTCGGCCGCCTCTATTCTTGAATTCGTTCACGAATGCCATCCATAATTTATAAACTTCTTTCCATACAGTTTCGTTTTCTGTGCCCCAGTGACGGAAATAAGCGGCATGAACGTTGCCATACCCTGGAGAATAGCTATGCCATAGTTTTGGAATCATAAAGTACTGATTCCATTCGGATGTTGCGACGAATTTCACATCCCGGTTGGCTTCATAAACATTAAAAGTAGGATCAAGAGTTACCCTGTACTTTAGCAGGCTGTCAATGGCGTTATTCCATTTTTCTGAGTGAGGTGGTGCGGATTGCAACCACATTTTTGCAGTTTCAAGAAATCGTTGATGTTCATCAAAATAGTTAAAGTCAGCGGGCCACTCGGGTGTTGATGTTTTGGCGAGCATCATCTCCGGGTATCCGTAAAAGTGTTCAATGGAAACGACACCTGCTCTGGCACTGTTGAGCGCGTTCCACCGTGCTGTATAATTATTACCATGATGAATCATGCTGCCCAGCCCGTTTTTTCTTGCTTCATCCAGGCCTGCCTTCATAAGGTCTGGATAATGTGCGAAAAACTTAATGCCATCAGCGCCTTTTTTCTTTAAAGCTTGTACCCATTGTCTGACTGCTTCAGGAGAATTGTAAGTTTCTGGTTTGGCTCCACGCAGAAAACCATCGTAAGCAAAAATCCGTGGTGCGATGATTTCATTTCTTTTGCTTCGTTCACGGGTTTCCAAAATAAGATCCAGGCCGGAAAAGCAACCCGGATCCACAATGGATGTTATACCATGGGCGAGCTGTAATTTAAATTCGTATTCAAAGTCCTTAGGATTGTCGACCCATGATTTTATATGACCGTGCATATCAAAAAAGCCAGGCATAACATACTTGCCGGTACCATCGATCTCTCTGCCTCCTTTCTCTAATTGTGGCCGTTTAACAGTTGTGCTTATATGTCCGGGAGAGCCCACTATGGTAATGCTTGAGATACGATTATTTTTTATTTCAATGTCGGCGGGTCCTATTACAGGATTGCCCGTTCCGTCTATTATATTAATAGCTCTAATGATAAGGTGGTTGTAAGGTCCTTCTTTGGCAGTTTTCTGCTTTTGACTTACGCTTAGCATGGGTAAAATGAGAAAAATTAAAAATAATACCCGGGTTATATTGTTCTTTTTCATAAAATTGTTTTTTTGATTATTAATTCACATCCCAGAAGAGTTTCGTGATCAGCAGGTCACCTCCAATTGAGGCCGCGGCTTCCAGATAATTTTTATTATTCAGGGTTTGTTCAGGAATGGGGTAGGTAAACCTTACAGGCACAATGTCAACAAATGCATCGACCGGAGCCACCAGGACGGGGTATCCTAGTCTGCGGTATTCGGTCCATGTCTCAACACCCTGATTGTATCCGGCAATCCATTTTTGAACACCAATTTTCTGTTGCCACGGCCCCTGAGCTGTGGTATATTTTACCGTGTTTTGATTCAAATAATCCTGGATGTCCACTTCTGGTATTCCATAATATTGCAATGAGGCTTCGATTGCTTTGTTATAGTGAGTTTCTGCAATAGACGGATTGCCGTAAAAAGAACGTTCGGCGGCTTCGGCCAAAAAGAATTCTACTGATGAATAATCAAAGATTATCTGAGGCAATTCAGGTTGCTTAAAATAGGACCCTATGTGAGAGACACTATTATAGGATATGGATAGTCCGTATTTTCCGCCGACAAACCCGCCCAGGTGCCTGGTAAAATAGATATCTCTTCTGGGATCATTGAATTTATTCATTGTGTCAACCAATGTTGCTGATGGAATAAAGTAGTGTTGTCCACTCTGGACCAATGAGCGCCATAAGAGGTTGGTATTGGGAGTAGTACTAAGGTATTTGAAAATAAAACTATCCTCATTAGAAGTCATAACCCCGCTATTTATTGCTTCAGTTATAATTGCTGCGCTTTTAGCTGGTAAAACATTTGCTATTCTCATTCCCATTCTCAGTTTGACGGAATTGCCGAATTTTTTCCATTGGCTCACATTGCCACTATAGAAAGGGTCGGATGATCCAAAACTACCTGCATCATTATCCAGTTTTAAAATTGCATCATCTAATGAGTCCAGAAGGCTGATATAGATATCTTTTTGATTTTCATATTTTGGCAATACGTTATCTACGTTTAATGCCTCGGAATAGGGGATATCACCGAAGGTTTCCACGAGGATGGAAAAGGCATACACTTTCATAATATTGATGATGGCTATTTTGTTTTCTTTCACTACGGGATCAGATACTGTCGAATTTCTTTCAATGACATCCCTGCTTTTTTCCAGATTCTGAAGGACATCAGAATAAAGTATGTTCCAAACATTAAAAGGGGCGGGGCTCTGTGTCAAAAAATACTTTGAGTTTTCAAGACCACCCTGTACCTGGGTATAATACTGAGAATATAGCCGCCATACATTTACTATACTCTG
>JBIQMB010000483.1:0-3363 GCA_044463745.1 Chitinophagaceae bacterium
GATACAGGTAGATAAGGATGGTAAAATAACTGCGATGGGCGAAACCGTACAGAAGGTATTGGTGGATGGAGAGGAGTTTATTGGCGATGATCCCGGAATGGCTGTAAAAAATTTAAGAGCAGATGCAGTAAAGGAGGTACAGGTATTTGACAAAAAAAGTGATCAGGCTGAGTTTACGGGTATAGACGATGGAAACACTGCAAAAACCATCAACCTAAAACTGAAAGAAAACGCCAAAAAAGGGTATTTCGGAAAAGTAGATATGGCTGCAGGGCCTCTCAAGAATAAAGACACCAGATACAATGGTAATCTGATGGCGAGTTCCTTCAAAGGAAGTAGAAAGTTTTCGGCATTTCTGCTCAACGGCAATACCGGTCAGGATGGCCTGGGTTGGGAGGATGAACAAAAATATTCAGGCTTTGATAATGTAGAAATGAGTGACGATGGAGGTATGATGATTTTTATGGGAGGATCATCAGACGATGAACCGTATGTGGATACACGAAACGGATTTATCACCAATACCAATGCAGGCATCCAGTATAATAATAAATGGAAGGACATGTACAGCCTCAACCTGGCGCCACGATACAATGAACAAAGGCATTTAAGCAATGTGAAGTCTTATTCTGAAACAGCGATCGGCGATTCCGTTCTTTATGCCAACTCGCTAAGTACGGCTAATACCGCACGAAAAAATTTCAAATTAAAAGGCATCGTTGATATTAAAATCGACTCAATGAATACGGTTAAGATTACAGCAAATCGAAACTTTTACGAAACCAACAGTCAGGCTTTTAGCAGCTCTGCTACAACCGGTGCTGAAAACACATTAAAAAACAGCTCGGATAAAACCGTACGAACAAGCAACGACAAGCAGGCGTTCTCAGGCACAATTCTATGGAAACATAAATTTAAAAAACAACGTAGAACGCTGTCTGTGTCAACAAACTGGGGCAATATCAACACAGAAGGTATTAGCTTTCTTAACTCCAAAAATAAATCCTATATTGAAGGAGCTCTGGCAAAAACTATCCTGCAGGATCAGCGAAAGGATTTTGATTTGGCAAACAGAAATCTTTCGGCCAATATCGTTTACACAGAACCGATAACAGAAAAATATTCGCTGGAAGTAAATTATGCACTCAAGCACAATGGCGGACATAGCAATCAGATAGTATATGCACCGGATGCCAATGGCAAATACGAATTCCAGATCGATTCCCTATCCAACGAATTTAAACTAAACATTCTGGAGCACCAACCCGGAACCAAATTGGTGTATAACAGCAAAAAATTAAAACTTAATGCCGGAGCTTCATTCGGAATTACTGGTTTTAATCTGACAGATATGACGATGAGTAAAGATTACAACCGCGATTATATTAACTTCTATCCTTCTGCAAACCTCACCTATACCTATAAGAGTAACCAGAACATCCGCATAAATTATAATGGAAGATCGAATCAACCGAGCATCAATGAACTACAGCCTTTGCGCAATAACGATACTTATTTTTATCAGGTATTGGGCAATCCGGATTTGAAGCCTTCATTCACCAACTCCTTAGATGTTTTCAATAACACTTACAACTTCATTTCCGGCTTCTGGTCTTACCAGTCCATAGGCTTCAGTTTTACCAATAATCAAATTGTGAGTAACCGCGTAACAGATCTGGAATCAGGTAAAACCGTTAGCCGCCCTGAAAATTTAGACGGCAATTTCAGTCTGTACCTGAACTCTTATTTCTCATTCAAAATGAAGAAGACAGACCTTCAGATTGGGTTTGGCCCTGGTTTCAATATGTACAAAAATCCGGTTATGATTAACAATCAAAAATATTTTGCTCAGGGATATACTCCAGGAATGTCGTTCACAATAAGTAAGGGAAAGGAGAAAAAGTATGCATTCATTTTACAGGATAATTTCTCCTATGTGTTCAATTCGACTGTTGCAGCTTCTCAAACCAGATTAAAAACGGATTATGCAGACAATCGGTTAAATACTGAGTTCACATTATATGCTAAAAAAGTCTGGCAGTTGGTTTTGAATTTTGAAAACCGGTATCAGGGCAAAACGACAAGTACGGATAAGGGTTTGAGTGTAAACCTTTTCAATGCACGTTTACAACGCACTTTCCATCATGATCAGTTCACCATTTATATTTCGGGTAATGATCTATTGAATCAAAATCAAGGTATAGACCGCTCTTTTTACAATGGCAATTATTCTGAAGTGATTCAGGATAGGTTAAAGAGGTATTTTATGTTGGGGTTCAGATGGGATTTTAAAAACAAATCGGCAACATCAAAAGCAGGCGAGTAAACACAGGATTAAGATTAACCAGTAATATTATTTCGGATGAAACAATTCAGCATCATACTTTTTTTAATGACCTTGTCAGCAACAGGGTTGCAGGCGCAAACCTTTATAGACAAAGGAAAGATCGAATATGAAGTAAAGGTAAATATGAAAAAGACCCTGGGCACCGATATCTGGTCTGAAATGATGAAAGAGAAAATACCGGACTTAAAAACCGGGTATTACACGCTCACCTTTGCCAACAATAAGAGTATTTTCAAATTTGACCGGTGGCAAACAAATTACCCAAGTTATCTAACGCAGTCGGATGAAGATAATGTATGGTATATGGATCTGAATACCGGTATGGCTTATGTACAAAAAAACATCAATGGCAGTAAGGTAAATATTGAAGACAGCATTCCTGAAATCAAATGGAAACTCGTAAATGAAAATCGTGTCATTGCCGGATTTAATTGCCGGAAAGCAGAGGCAATTCTTTTCGACAGCGTGTATGTTTTTGCATTTTATACTGAAGAGATTATTTATCCCGGTGGCCCTATTTCGCTGCATGGTTTACCCGGCACCATCATGGGTGTTACCATTCCCAAATTATATACATCATGGATGGCCACCAGGGTAGATGTAGCAGATATCAATGAAAAAAACATTAAACCGGTTGCTGCCAGAAAAACAAATACCTACGCTTTTCTGCGCAAATTATTATCAGACCGGATGAAAGGCTGGAGCGACGATTCGGAGTCGGACAAGGAATACAAGGAAGAAATGGCCCGCTTTTATTGGAGTTCGATGTTGTGATTCATAGACAAAATAAAATCATGCGATTTGAATCTCTGCCAAAATAAAGAGCAGATCATTTCCTTCGTGGATCTTCGTGTCCTGGTGTCTTCGTGGCAGAAAAAAAACGCAGAGAAGAAAGAACGCAGAGGCTTCGCAGGGGTTTCTTTGTATGCCCTCTTAAATTTTCCGAACCTGGCTGAGAATGAAAATTAGAATGAAATCCCTTTAGGGATGAAATGATTGTAGAAAGATAATCGTAA
>JBIQMB010000484.1:0-3354 GCA_044463745.1 Chitinophagaceae bacterium
AGCATTATGATATCATTTCTGCATTTATCAAATCAATGAGGGGAAGCGATCCAAATGCAGCCGTTTATTATCTGGCCCGAATGATAGATGGTGGTGAAGATGTGAAATTCATCGCGCGTCGCATGGTCATTTTTGCGAGTGAAGATATCGGCAATGCCAATCCTACAGCACTTGTTCTGGCTACCAATTGTTTTCAGGCAGTTAACATGATTGGCTATCCTGAATCACGGATTATTCTGTCGCAATGCGCTATTTACCTCGCGTCAAGCGTTAAAAGCAATGCTTCATACGCCGCCATCAATGCAGCCCAACAATTGATCAGAAGACACGGTGACCTCCCCGTGCCACTGGCTATCAGAAATGCGCCCACCAAGCTAATGAAAGATATGAATTATGGAAAAGGCTATCAATATGCCCACAATTACGAAAATAATTTTGCACCGGATATGGAATTCATGCCCGATAAAATAAAGGGGCATAAACTTTACGATCCCGGAAAAAATGCAAGAGAGGAAGAGATAAGAAAGTTTTTGCGGAATAAATGGAAGCAAAAATATGGATACTGAGTTGCTCGCCTCCAGTCTCAAATCCTTACTTTTCGAATAGTATCAACGTCGTTATAGAAATTTATAACAAAAAAGCCCCTGGAGAAAGGGCTTTTTTAATCTGGTGGTTTTTTTTGGACTAGAATATTTACTTTTTTCTTGGGCAGAGTAGGTTTTCAGAATATAGGATGTTAAATGAAAATCAAATTTAATTAAGTAATACATATCAAATCCACCGTGTAAGTCTTCAAAATGCCTGCAAAAGACATTTATTTTGAATTCCCGGATCATTTTGGCACATTACAATTAGATTTTTTCCATGATTATGAGTTAATTAAGACAACGACCTGCATAGGTTACAGAGGCATCGATAAAATTTCGTAAAGTAAAAAATGACAATTTTTCAGAAAAAATTGAGGTTTTAATCTGGCTCATTCAGATTAACTTATTCACATCTTTGGGTAGCACACCAAACTCCTTCTTAAATGCTACTGAAAAATTACTAAGATTCTGATATCCCAGAAATTCACCCACTTCAGTAACCGTGTGAGCTTTGGACATTAACATCTCTCTGGCCTTTATCATTCGGTTTCGCTGATAATATTCAAACAAACCGGTTCCAAAAGCTTTTTTAAAACTTTGCTTCAGCTTACTGCTGCTCATAATCGCCAGGCGCGACAAAGTGTTTATAGAAGGAAATGGCTCCCTGAAATTATCGATGAGATATCGTTCCACTTCAAATAAACTCTGCACATCTCTGGTAGAAACTGGCAGGGAATTGGCTTCCATGCCATTTTTATAAATATCTCCAAAAAATATTTCCAGTAAACTGATAATCCTGCACGAGAGGTAAAGCTCAGGCACAACCGAATCTATCCGGGGATGAAAAATCTCAGAAATCAAGGTCCGGTAACCGGGCAGAATGAGTGTTTGGAATACATCCTTGCTCTTCAATAGCTCCAGATTCAAATTTGCCGACGATTCCAGGTTTTTTCTAAGCCACCCCTCCGACATCTGTATGGTCAAACCCTTTACTTTGGTGCCTTTGGTAATCTTCAGTTTTTGATTCGTATGGCTGTTTGTCAGCAGGAAGGTACTGTAATCGATATCCTCATTCTCAACGATGGTTCGTCCGTTAATTTCAAATTCCAGCCGGTGGCAATCTGTGTATATGTACAGGTAAAGGATCAGATGAAACCGGGGTGATCCAACCCTTTCAAAAAGAAAATCATTGGTGAGCGTGTAATCGACCAGACGATAAGATAACCCTTCAGAAATCTCGAAAATGCGCGTGTATCCAAGTGCAAAATTTTCAGGAAAGCGAACCGTATGGTGATCAGGATGTGTTTTTAGATGGTTTGCAAAATCAGCCATCCATTCCTCAAAATTGTCGTGATGAGATACGTAATCAATAACTTCTTTTTTTTTCCTTAAAGCCATTGTATAAAATATATAACCTGAGTTTCCGGTATATTAAATGCCCGAACTTCCTGTTCATGAGGAAACAGTTCCTATGTTAAAGGCTGATAAAAACTTCAAACCCACCCTCTAGCCCGACAGGTAAAGTTATGGATACCTTTCGTCAAATCAGGCAATTTCTTTTTCTTTCTTGCGCTTCATCTGATTGATTACTGAGTCCAGGGCAATTTCAAAACTCTCTTCAAATGATTTGGAAGACTGCTTAACAAAAAAGTTTCTACGTGGTACGAACACTTGAATCTCTACGATCTTATCTTTTATATTATGAACTACATTGTCTAATTTCAGAAAGATATCCACCTTGATAATCCGGTCGTGAAACTGATTCAACTTTTCCGCTTTCTTTTCTATTAAAGCAATCAATTTCGTGTCGGCTGTAAACCGGTGGGTCTGGATGTTTACATTCATGATTTTCCTGTTTTAAATGGTGAAAAATAAAGGAGATTGCTCTTCAAAACCCGAAAATGAAGGTACAAGTTCTGCAGCAGTTTTCAAACCTAAATTTATAACCAAAAGAATACCAGCAATATGTCTATGATTTGGGATGTGCTTTTTTGTACTCTTCTTTTAGGCGGGCTATACTTGTGTGGGTATAAACCTGGGTAGCCGCCAGGCTCGAGTGCCCAAGCAGATCCTTGATGGCACCGATGGAAGCACCATGATCGCTCATGTGTGTGGCGAAGCTATGGCGAAGTACGTGTGGAGATTTTTTTTGAATGGTGGTAATTTCTGTTAGTATTTGCCTGATGATTTTATACAATGAGGTTCGGGAAATGGGTTTGTTCTTTGCATTCACAATCAGTATTTCGTCGGGCACTTCAAACAATTTCCTTTTTTCTTTGATATAATCCTGAATGAGTGCGAGCAGGGATTCCTGTACCGGAATAAACCGCTGCTTATTTCCCTTGCCCCAAACCGAAATAGTGTGCGCTGAAAAACGAATGTCCGATTCTTTTAAAGAGGCCAGTTCACTTACGCGCATACCCGTTTGATAAAACAAAGACAAAATCAGGTGATGGGTGTCCCCTTCAAAACCCGAAGGATAAAAATCTCTTACTAACACATCCTTCACCTGTTTCTCCTCTAAAAAAACCGGAAGTTTCTTCTTTATTTTCATTGAAGGTATTCCTGCGGCAGGGCTTTTGGAAACAACCTGATGACGCAAGAGGTATTTAAAAAAAGATTTTACGGCTGATAATTTTCGGTTAATAGATCTCGATTCCATCTTTTCCTCTTTAAGCGATGAAAGCCACGACTTTAGCATCTGAGGGGAAATGACGGCCGGATCATCAATCTCGTAAGTATGTACAATATAGGTCCTGAGCCCCTC
>JBIQMB010000485.1:0-3351 GCA_044463745.1 Chitinophagaceae bacterium
GCGCTCTTTTTATCTGCAATACATGTTTCAGACACACGGATTCGAAGGCGAAGCCGCACCAGCTTTTATATGAGGCGGTATTGAACTTCCTGAGCCATGTGCCCGCTCCGGTAGCCTTGGCATTGCCGATAAACTTTTGATAGAAAATAGAATATTCATCAGACAACTTGTAAATGCTTTCGTTCTTATTCTTGTCAAACGGAATATATGGCGTGATGAATCCGGACTCTTCTAACTCTTTCAGGATTTTGGTAATGGTTCCTCCCGAAGAAAGTTTGCTTGCTCTGATGATCTCATCGCGAGTGAGTCCATCAGGCTTTTTGGATAGTTCACGAATGATTGTTTCGTGTTGATCCGCATTGCGGAAAAGCGACTGATAAAGATTATTGAATTCATCCTTTAAAATTCCCTGAGCAGTGAAGCATAATCTATCAATAACCTGCGCAGCGCTTTCTCCTCTTTTTATGTGTTGCAAATAATAAGGAATACCTCCCATAGCCATGTATATCTGAAGGATCTGATAATGATCAAGCAGCACATTTTTGGATTTTAAATACGCCTCCGTTTCAGACAGGTTAAATGGAAGCAGTCTTATTTTTTGCGTTACCCGGTTGTGCAAACCGCCACGGTCATTGATAACTTTATCGATCATCCATGAAGCTGCAGAACCACAAATTATTACTTTCAGATGAGATCGCTTAGTGCCGGAACTGTTCCACCAGTGATCGAATGACCGTAAAAAATTGGAGCGCGGAGTGTGTATCCATGGAAATTCATCGAAAAACAGAACTACCGGCCGTCTATTATCCAGATTATCGAGTAAATATTCGTCCAGATTCCGAAATGCCTCCTGCCATGTTTTTGGAATGATGCCGTAAGATGCGCCCTTGATGGCTTTACCAAGGGAAATACTGAAATTTGTTAACTGCTCAGTCACTGATGCACCGTGTATTCCGACCATTTCAAACACAATATGGTCTTTCAGGAACGATCTGATTAAGTAAGTTTTTCCGACTCTTCTACGGCCATAGACCGCTACAAGCTCCGGCTCACCCGAACTGAGCTTATCTTCCAGTATTTTTCTTTCATCTTTTCTGCCAATAAGCGGATTCATAATACATTCTTTTGAGGAAGCCATAACCAGCCAAATTAATTCCAAATGTAAGCATTTTGGCTAAATATAAAACTATAACCAGCCAAAAGTTGTAAAATACTTAAGGTTTTGGCTGCGTATAAGCGTCTTGGTACACGGCCGCTGTACGAATAGTTCTCGTTCCCGCCCTCTACTGGCGTCCTTTTTGCAACACTTGACCTAAAAACATCATGCAAAAATTACAATTTCAAAAACAACACGAGCTGGGGCTGGGCGGTGTACCCATCGGAACAGCCTTTGAAGATGTACCCTATCAGCAGGCAGAAGACGTGCTGCAAGCCGCATGGGATGCGGGCATCCGCTATTTTGATACATCGCCCTGGTACGGACTTACAAAAAGCGAACGTCGGTTTGGCGATTTTTTGAAAAATAAAAAAAGAGACGAATTCCTGTTTTCAACCAAGGTGGGGAGATTGTTTCACAAAGTAGATGAAGAAGATGTACCACCGGTTATGTGGAAAAACCCTCTGAATTTCGATTTCAAACATGACTATTCCGCTGATGCCACCAAGCGGTCCATTGAAGACAGCCTGGAGAGAACCGGACTGGATTCCATCGATATTATCTATGTGCACGATCTATCCGAAGAACAGGTTGGCGATCGTTACGATTATCATTTCATCATCGCAAAGGATGGTGCGTTTAAAGTATTGTCAGACTATCGCAGCCAGGGGATCATCAAGGCCTGGGGTATGGGAGTGAATAAAGTACAGGCCATTTTGGATTGCCTGGAAGTAGCTGATCCGGATGTTTGTTTGTCGGCAACCCATTATTCCATTCTGGAGCATGAAGAAGCTGTTGACCGGTTGCTGCCTGTGGTTCGGAAAAGGGGAGTCAGACTGGTATCGGGTGCAGCGTATAACTCCGGATTCGTAACAGGCAGAGATCGTTATAATTACAAGCCGCAGATACCGAAAGGCATGAAGGAAAAGCGTGATCGAATTGCGGCTATTGCGAAAAACTACAATATCGATATGATTACGGCAGCCATACATTTTGTGCTGGCGGCAGATGAATACGTTTCGATTATTCCCGGAATGAGCAAGCCTGAACAGGTTGCCGATAACATACGCGCATGGAAGACCCCGGTTCCCACAGATTTTTGGAAGGAGCTAAAAAAGGAAGGCCTGATCTACGAAAAAGCTCAGACTCCTGAAAACTACTGAGCGTCCCGGTTAAAGTAACCAACTTTCGATTCGATAAAAAAGATTGCACATCAGGGACATGAAATGCAGAGAGTGCGCAACCTTGTACTGTTAATTGTATTGCACAAGCTGGTCATTCTCAATAAAATATCGTATCTTTGTAAGCCCGCAAACTGAAGGGTAACCGGTATTTTGCAATCTAAGTATGCTCAAACTCCTTTCCGAACACTGGGATTTTCCCATTTCTTTTCGTATCAGCATCCTTTGCAAATTATAACACCCCACGTTTTTCGGAAAAAAGACGGTTTCCCGATACATCTGTATTTCGAAAGTCGAATAACACCAATGCCAAGAACCGGATTGGTTCATGAAAATACCCTGTGGGCAGAGTTCACAATTAACTCCAATCCGCACCAAAAGGTAACACTTCAATTTCGCAAAGGATGATCGATTCGTGAAATACAAAATCGTTGACAGGGTCGGCGGGGAATCAAATATATTTTTCAAACATTTAAAAATTAAAAACAATTAATGGCAGAAACCTTTAAGAAAAGAACATTACAACAGAGAAGAGCAAGAAGAAGACAAGAAAAAATTGAACGCCGTCAGCAACGAAGAGCCGAGGAAGCGGAAAGTTATGATGAGATGATTGTGTACATCGATGAATTCGGCAATTTTACGGATGTACCACCAAGTGAGCAGAAGCGTGAAAAAGTGAAAGCAGAGAACATAGACATTGGCATAGGCGGCATCGCAGAACAAACAGAATTCAAGGGTACGATAACGATGTTCCTTTCTGACAAGGGTTACGGATTTATTCGGGAAGAAGACACAGGCGATTCTGTTTTCTTCCACGTGAACAACGCAAATCAACCCGTAGCAGAAAGAGACCGGGTTATCTACGAAAAGAACGTACACCCAAGGGGTACGCAGCAATCAGGATCAGAAAAATCGGATAAAAGAATCTTTCTTATTTACAATACTAAATTAAACCTATAAGTTATACCGTTAAATTCCAAATATTTTTTCAAACATTTTATATGTTTGCATCAG
>JBIQMB010000486.1:0-3347 GCA_044463745.1 Chitinophagaceae bacterium
TCAAGTAAATAAGGCCCTTCGTAGTTCAGCATTTTTTCTACTGCATCTTTAAGATTGGCTCTTTCTGTTACCCTTTCAGCTTCGATGTTATATGCGTTGGCGAGCTTCACAAAATCAGGGCTTTGAATCAATGTGAAAGAGTATCTCTTTTCCATAAACAGATCCTGCCACTGACGAACCATTCCGAGATAATCATTGTTAAGGATAAGCACTTTAACCGGTATGTTATTTTGCATAACTGTTCCCAGTTCCTGTAGTGTCATTTGAAAACCTCCATCACCTACTATGGCAATCACTCTCCTTTCGGGTGCTCCAAGCTTGGCACCAATGGCAGCAGGAAAACCAAAACCCATGGTACCCAGTCCGCCACTGGTTATACTGCTTTTACTTTGCTTGAACTTAGTGTAACGACAGGCTACCATTTGATGTTGGCCTACATCGGTCACAATAACCGAATCGTTAGGAGTCATTTCGTTGATCAGTTTAATTACCTCTCCCATCGTTATTGTATCGGTAGAGGGCTTCAACTCAGGATCAATACATTTGGTTAACTCTTCTTTTTCGAGTTCCCTGAACTGGGTCAACCACGCAGAACGATCTTTCTTATCAAGAAGCGATGTCAATAATGGAAGGGTTTCCTTGCAATCTCCCCATACAGGCACATCGGCTTTCACATTCTTGTCAATTTCGGAAGGGTCTATATCAAGATGTACAACCTTGGCTTGTTTGGCGTATTTATCCAGGCGTCCGGTAACCCGGTCATCAAACCGCATACCCACAGCTATCAACACATCACACTGGTTGGTCATAACATTGGGCGCATAGTTACCATGCATTCCCAGCATCCCTACATTAAGTGGATGATCAGAATCCAGCGCACTTAATCCCAAAACCGTCCATGCAGCGGGCAGATTTCCTTTTTCGATAAATTTCTTGAATTCGTCTTCTGCTTCTCCCAAAATAACGCCCTGTCCAAAAACAACCAATGGCTTTTCAGCTTTATTGATGAGCTCTGCTGCCTCACGGATATATTCCTTTCTTACAATTGGCTTGGGCCTGTAACTACGAATGTGTTCGCACTTCTCATACTTGCCAAATTCGAACATCTGCACCTGTGCATTCTTGGTAATATCAATAACTACAGGACCGGGACGTCCGCTTCTTGCAATGTAAAATGCTTTGGCCAGTACAGAAGGAATTTCCTCTGCATCAGTAACCTGGCAATTCCATTTCGTAACCGGAGCAGTTACATTAATTACGTCTGTTTCTTGAAAGGCATCTGTACCTAACAACTGAGCAAACACCTGTCCGGTAATGCACACGACAGGCGTGCTGTCGATCATGGCATCAGCTAATCCGGTAACCAGATTGGTAGCACCGGGTCCGCTGGTTGAAAACACAACCCCGGTTTTACCCGAAACACGTGCATACCCCTGAGCAGCATGAATAGAACACTGCTCATGCCGCGTAAGTATATGGTTTAGTTTGTCGTGATAACGATACAGGACATCATAGACCGGCATAATAGCACCTCCCGGATAACCGAAAATCGTATCCACCCCTTCCTGAATCAGAATTTCAAGAATCGCCTGAGATCCGGAAACCTTTTCTGTAGTTTTTGTTTCCAATTTTTCCTCTGATGTTGCTTGTGTTAATGTACTCATGGCATTATATTTTATTCATTTATCAAATGGCGTCAAAGCCCTTTATTTATTTGTTTCAAAAAAAAATTATTCGTCCGTCACGCATCCCTCTGCTGCACTTTTCACTGTGCGTGCATATTTAAACAATACACCTGATTTTACCTTTAATTCATGTGGAGGCTGTTTATGTCTTCTTTCGCGAATCACCTCTTCAGGTACATCAAGTGTGATAGTATTGTTGACTGCATCAATTTCAATGATGTCATCATCCTCTACCAGTCCTATCAGCCCGCCTTCGTACGATTCAGGAGTGATGTGCCCTACCACAAATCCGTGGGTTCCTCCGCTGAACCTTCCATCTGTAATGAGTGCTACGCTGTGCCCTAACCCGGCCCCGATCAATGCGGACGTGGGTTTGAGCATCTCCGGCATTCCAGGTGCTCCTTTCGGACCTACATTTTTGATAACCACTACATCACCGTGCTTTATTCTTCCCGAGTTGATACCTTCAATGAGATGATGCTCGCCATCAAAAACCCTGGCAGGCCCGGTAAACTTCTCTCCTTCTTTGCCCGTAATTTTTGCCACGCTACCTCCCTCAGCCAGATTTCCAAAAAGGATTTGCAGATGGCCGGTGGGTTTGATCGGTTTTTCGAGGGGGTAAATGATATCCTGCGAAGAGAAATCAATTTCTTTTACATTGGCCAGATTCTCAGCCATGGTTTTACCGGTCACCGTTAGGCAATCTCCATTTAAAATTCCGCGATTTAATAAGTATTTCATCACTGCCGGTATTCCACCGTGTTCGTGCAGGTCTTGCATCAGATATTTGCCACTGGGTTTGAAATCAGCAAGCATGGGCGTCTTATCACTGATGCGTTGAAAATCTTCCTGTGTAATGCTTACTCCCACGCTTCTGGCCATTGCGATCATATGGATGACGGCATTGGTTGACCCTCCTAAAACCATAATAAGAGCAATGGCATTTTCGAAAGCCGCTTTGGTCATGATTTGCTTAGGAAGTATATTTTTTTCTAACAAAACCTTGATAGCTTTTCCTGCCTCAGTGCATTCGGCTCTTTTTTCCGGACTAATTGCAGGATTGCTACTGCTGTACGGAAGGCTCATACCCATGCACTCAATAGCCGAAGCCATTGTATTGGCAGTGTACATACCGCCGCAGGCACCGGGACCCGGGCAACTGTTGCAGACGACCTGATGAAAATCTTCTTCATTCATGTCTCCTGCTATTTTATGTCCGAGCGCTTCAAAAGCTGATACGATATTCAAATCCTGGCCTTTATAATGACCGGGTGCGATGGTGCCTCCGTAAACCATGATGGACGGGCGATTGAGCCGGCCAATAGCAATGAGTGAGCCGGGCATATTTTTATCACAGCCTGGAATGGCTATGAGTCCGTCGTAATATTGTGCTCCACAAACGGTTTCTATAGAATCGGCAATTACATCCCTGCTCACGAGAGAAAACCTCATACCGTCGGTACCATTGCTCATGCCATCGCTCACGCCGATTGTATTAAAAATCAAGCCCACCATATCATTGTCCCACACAGATTTTTTTACATCTTTAGCCAGATCGTTCAGATGCATATTGCATGTATTTCCATCATATCCCATACTCACAATTCCTACCTGCGCTTTCTTCATATCTTCATCTGTAAGACCAATGCCATAAAACATGGC
>JBIQMB010000487.1:0-3346 GCA_044463745.1 Chitinophagaceae bacterium
TCTTGGCTCCGGCAAGTTTCAGACAAGGGAGGAAGGTGAGAAGTTTTTTACCAAGAGAATTACTGTAAATTATATTCAGGGGCAATCACAAACCGTGAATGTAGAATGGTCACAAAACAGCAATTTCCAAACCGGTAATTATAAAATAGAAGTTTACAACAACGGCTTCAAGATTGGCCAGGGAACCGTAACACTCCGAAAGGGCGGACTCTTTGGTTAATATCATTTCCTTTAAATAACAAAGGCCATTCGGAATTACCGGATGGCCTTTGTTTTATGGATTAGATAAAAGTTAATCCAGTATTTCTTTTAGTTTTGTCTGCAACTCCTCACCTCTGATATTTTTTGCGATTATTTTACCGCTGGGATCAATCAGAAAGTTTTGTGGTATAGCGCGGATTCCATATTGCACGGCTACTTCATTTTGCCAGAATTTCAAATCACTAACATGCGTCCAGGTAAGCCCATCTTTATGAATGGCATCCATCCATTTTTCTTTTGCATCCGGCTGATCAAGCGATACGCCTAAAACTGTAAAATTTTTATCCTTGTATTTATTAAATGCATTTACAACATTGGGATTTTCTGCTCTGCAGGGTCCACACCAGCTTGCCCAAAAGTCGAGTAACACATATTTTCCCCTGAAATCTGAAAGGGAAACCGGCTTGCCAAGCGTATCATTTTGCGTAAAATTCATAGCCATAGCACCAACGGCAGTTTTACGGGCAGCCTCAATGCGATCGCTAAATGCTTTACCAGCGGCACTGGTTTTAATGGCCGGAGCTAACTGATTAAACAGCGGAGATACTTCGTCCGGATTGATATCATATCCTGCATAGTTTTCTAAAACCATTAATGCAACAGGAGAGCTTTTTTTGTTTTTCAGAAATCCCAGATAAACCTCTTCTTTTTTCTTCTTGTCTAGTTCATCAAATTCATTTTCTACCCGATCCATGCCCTCCTGATTATTATCTTTACGATAGTTCATGTACTCTTGCTGAAGAGCCATTGCTTTTTCATTAAATGGCTTTTCGAGAAGGGTTAATGTTTCATAATCTTTCTGCCCCTGGCCACCTTTGATATCTGCATTTACCAACGAATCTTTTATAGTGATGGTTGTTTTACCCGGTTCCAGAAACAAAAGCCTGTTTTCAAACGCTGGTTTTGTCTCCGCATCCTTGGGTACATACTTAATACGCAACTGGGCTAAACCCGGTCCCTTTATTTCAGGGCTAAGAGAAAATGAACCGCTTTGAGCAGCCGAACTGTCCATTTTAATACCATCATCGGATGTATAGCGTAGGTAAACCGTCTCTACCTTATTAGGCCCGGTGATCTTACCATCTATTACTGATTTTTTTTGAGCAATGGCAGGTACAAGAAATGCAAATGTGCCTGCAAAAAATAAAAGTTTCTTCATAATAAAATTTTTCGGGAGGGAAGGTATTTTATTTAGATAATAAATAATGCAAAAATTTTTTGGAGTTGGCAAATAAGTTATGGTATGGTGCATGAATAGCGCTCATACGTACTTTTTTATGGTTTCATTATCGATTAAGCTTCTGTTTTTTATCAAAATTAAAATAACCCGCCCTTTCTGTCTCTGCGAGAGTCGAGCATCGAAACAGCGATCAACTCATCGGCTCTGGCTCCAAACGGACGGTAATAAACCAGGATGGTATATACATTTTCCGCGTCATAATAGTCTCCATCCAGCATGGAGGCCTTTGTGGGGTCTGATAAATCACGGCTCAGATAGGTGTAATCATAATAACCCTGCTTTAACATCAGCCGGGTTTCATAAATACCTTTATTCTCATTATACACCATCCTCAAACTATCGGTAAATTCATAATTGGTTAATTGACCGTACAGGTATAAATCTTTGTTCATCAGCTTTCCCTCTTTGCCCGGATAATATGAGAAATAAACCGTGGCATAATCACCTTCATAAAACGGATCTATACCCCTGATAGCTCTGACCTGGCTCATTCCATTCAGATCCTGATAATACATGTACGGTTCATTTTCAAGAGACCGGTCAGTTCTTAAAAAAATATCTGTCGATTTTTTATTGTAATCAGCCGAGGCAACCCGGTCACTTTGCAAATGAAAATCAGTCAGATCAAGCCAACGCCACTCACGCCCTGCCGGAAACACACCCGATAATTCTGAATTAAACTCCAAACTGTTACCCCTGATAAAGGTCGGCTTAACATCCACCATGGCATTATCCCATCTGAAGTTTTGAAGCAATACCACCTTCACCTGCTGCGGTGCATTGAAGGTATTAATACCTTTCATATCCACATTAAAAATCACTTTCTGGTATTTTCTGAAAAATTGCGGAGTTGTAGGCTGCACAATGTTTCCGGCCACAATGGCCTGCGAATTAACCACCATCACCCGACGAGTAAACACAATCCGCGATGGATCTCCATCCAAAAATACTTTGATAAGATAATTGCCCGACTTTTTGGGATAGTTATTCGACTGCGGCAATAGCACGCGATAATGGGTGTATCTGATAAGCGATACAGAGGAAAACTTGTAATCCGTAATCCTGTTTTGCGAAAAACCTGACAAGTATTCCATCTGCATCATATCCGAGGGCGACCAGTCGAAATTACACAATTGCCAGGTGTAATAATAATTTTTTACATCTGCATCCAGGTCATCAAAATGTAGCTCAAGTAAATCATTTGAATTTAGATTGATAAAAGGAAAAGACAATTGATTTCCCGGTTTAAAAAGTCTTACGGTCTGTATATTGGATTTATATATGGAATCCGGAACCTGTGCATGCACCAATACGGGTGTTGTCATGATCGCAACAAATACTATTATGAAAAAACTTTTCATTTCATTACTTTAAAAAATTAGTTTTACAACCAATCAAAGATAAACGGTTTGAACTTATCTTACTTCATTGCGCGACGTATTGCATTTAACAGGCAAAAAACTTTTTCACGCTTTATTATCGGACTGGCAGTAACGGCTACTACCATTAGTGTGGCTGTGATGATCGTAGCACTGAGTTTTGTGAATGGTTTCCAGAATGTTATCAGCGATAAGGTATTTAGTTTTTGGGGGCACATACGCGTACAGCAAAATATTCTTTCATCGGCCAATATAACGGAAGAGAATCCCATTGAAAAAAACGACACGCTTGTAAATAGAATCAGGGCCTTGCCCCAGGTAAGGTCTATTGAAGCTTACGCAACGAAGTCTGCAATTATCCGATATAGTGATGATATTGAAAGCGTGCTGATGAAGGGTGTAGAAAGTGATTTTGATTTTTCAAGAATCAATGAATTTTTGACCGATGGAAAATGTATATCCTTTC
>JBIQMB010000488.1:0-3343 GCA_044463745.1 Chitinophagaceae bacterium
GTTTCTTAAAAGAGACAACCGGCCAAATGATGTTCTGGTTATTTTATTATACTGAAATCCTTCCGGCTTTTCAGTCCACAAAACATATTTGGCAAGCATAAAAGGCTGGCAAAATGACTTTGTAGTAGATATATCGCTCGACGTGATAGACGTCAACATATTGGTAGCCAACCATGCCGCTGTAGCTTCTGTTGACATATCAGGATTCGAATTTATTCTGTCAAAATTTTTTGTACATCCCAGTGCGATGGCGACAGAAAGAATCATTATATATTTTAAGTAGTTTGATTTCATCTTTTACATTTTTATCGGACAAAAATTTATTTCTCAGTTCGGTTTAAAACCGGAGTTTCAGATTCACACCAAGCATTCTCATAGAGGGGGCATTGATATTTTCCGTACCAACATCCGGATCTGAAAATTTAAATTTTGTCCACATTAAGAAATTCTGCGCAGTAACAGAGAATGACGCAGCCTTGATTCCTGTTTTTTCAATCCATGAATTCGGAATCTGATACCCTACTGATACTTCGCGAAGCTTGATAAAAGAAGGATTCATCAAACCATGCTCATACGTAGGTGCACTGTTTAGCCATTGCTGGTATGCCTGATAACTGACCTCCACATCATTCGGTTCAAACTTCCGCGTATCACTCGTCACTTTTCCATCCTTATCATATTTCACTTCGCCTGATACCACTTTAACACCCGGCCCTACGTAATTCGTCAATCCGTTTACAACCTCATCAAATCTCCATTTGGTATCTGTTTCAGGATTGGTTCCAGTGTCAAACATCTTATTCCATATATAGTTGTACATCACATAATTCTTACCTCCTATTCTACCGTCAATACTAATTCCGAAAATAAAATTCCGATACTTGAAGTTGTTAATAAACCCTAATACAAATGCAGGTTCTGTGTAACCTACTACCGTGTCGTAATCGCTAACCATTGGATATCCGTTGTTGTTAATGAATTGACCGTCGGCTGTTCTTAAAAAGGGTTGGTCTATATAAGGGTCAAAACGTGCACCCTTTTTGGTCCACAAATTATCGGCTGAATAAACAGGATCCAGATTTACAAAATACCTGTGTTGATAAGAATAATTTATCAGGGAATGCCATTCAAAATTAGGCGATTGAATTAGATTACCATCCACAGTCACTTCCAGTCCTCTCCGTGCAAAGGTTTCTCCCGTGTTGATTAATGTGGAGGTATAGCCGGAAGCAGAGGAAATGGTGACAGATCTTTGCTGATCAAAATAATACTTATTAAAATAGGCCACATCAAGGTGTAAGCGATTATTAAGAAAATATGCTTCGGTTCCTACTTCCCAGGTCCGTGCTGCAGAGGGCTTTAATGATACACCTAACAGATTGGAAGGATAACTGGAACTGGGAAGCCCCCATGAAGTTCCGCTCGAAAATGTTCGGTTATTTGAATAAATTCCCAGCGGAGTCTTATTTTCCGTCCACGATCCCCTTAATTTCCACATATTCATAAAGTCGGGCAGGTTAAGGTATTTTGAAAGTATCAAACTCAGGGATGCTGAGGGATAAAAATAACTTAACTGATCCTTGGGCTGAGTGGAACTCCAGTCATTTCTTCCCGTTACATCCAGGTAAATGGCGTCATCCCAGCCAAGCGATATCTTTCCGTAAAGGCTGTTAATCTGCTGCGCCCATGTACCATAGTTGTTCCTTATGGAGTTAACGCCAGCGGTGGTGGAGGGGACAGCATTAGCCAATGAATACCATCCCGGAATGGCAAGTCCATTTACCGTCTGCCCGCCAAACTCACGATCTTTGTAATAGTTTATACTTCCACCGGCCAGGCCATTGAAAGATAGTTTCCCAAATGATTTATCATAGGTCAAAATCAAATCATTATTCGTGCTAAAACCCCACAACTGATTCATTCCAAACATTCCTTTGCCACTAAAGTTGAACCCAAACGTTGAGCCACTTGAGCCTCCTCTGGTTGAATTAATTCCTGCCGGACTCCTCACTGTTGCCTCATTTTTATATTGATCGTAACCCGTACGGAACATTAAGTTCAGGCCTTTAGCAAACTGATAATTTGCAGTCAGGCTGGCATTCACTTTATTTTTTTCTGTGCCATATAATTTTTCGTATGCTATAAGATACGGGTTATCATACCAGGCATTATAAAGCCAATTTTGTTTCACATTCGGAAGAACCCAATAGTCACGATATTGGCGGATATCATAATCGGGGCCGGTCCACATCAAAATCTGATACAGGTACCCTTGTGTACCATAACCGGTTCCCCATATTTGCGGTGTGTTTTGATAAGTATATCCGATATGGCTTTCAACCCTGAATTTGTCTCCGATTTTGAGCGCCCCGCTTACATCGTAATTGAGGATGTTTAATTTTGCATTCGGCCATTGTCCTCGATTATAAATGTGGTTTACGCTGGAGCGGAAATATCCATTTTTTCCACTCTGGGTTACACTGATATTGTTATTGGTGGTGATACCCGTGCGTAAAAAATTTTGCAGATTTCTTTTCCCACTCGACACCAAAGGCATCATCATTTCTTTTTTCTCAATTGGATTCCACTGCATGGCGCTATCTCCAATGTCTAGTTTGGGCCCCCAAACATAATCATCTGATATGTGCCCGTCAATACCATGACCATAACTGGTTTGAATTTTTGGAATAGCCAGATAACCGGCCTGTACCATTGTATTGCTGTTTACTTCTATGGCCAATCCGGATTCAGCTGCTTTTTTAGTTGTAATCATGATGGCTCCGTTGGCACCACGCGATCCGTACAGTGCAGCCGCAGTTGGGCCTTTCAGCACAGTAATGTCCTGAATATTATCTGCCGGAATATCTCTGAATGAAACGTTTTCAAATGGAACCCCATCAATAACCAGAAGTGCATTTTCACCTCTGAGTTTTATATTCGGCGTAGCGTCAAACTCTGTAGAATTATTGACTTGTAAGCCTGAAATTTTACCACTTAAAGAGGTGCCCAGATCGACTCCTTTTACAGTTTGAAAATTACTTCCCGAAATCGTTTGAACCGCATAACCTAACTTTCTTGAATCGGCTTTGATTCCCAAAGCAGTAACCACCACCTGTTCCAATTCCGTAGCCATAGCTATTAGACCCACATCAATCCTGGTGCGTCCATTTACCGCCACCTCATAGTTGTTATATCCTACAGATGTCACTACCATCACGCCATTATCCGGTGCAGTGATTGAGTATTCCCCATCCTCATCTGTGCTTGTCCCGATGGTGGATCCTTTTATTTGAACAGAGGCACCCGAAACCGGTTTGCCTGTGGCAGCGTTAACAACTTTGCC
>JBIQMB010000489.1:0-3342 GCA_044463745.1 Chitinophagaceae bacterium
TACGATTGGCTTCGTGCAGCCGCAGTACAGCAGCACTCATCCGATAGAGTTTGCCCACCTGCTTGCGCGAGCGTGCAGAGGATAATTTCTTTTGCCAGGTCTTCCATTCATCCATGTAGATGGTTTTCATTTCTTCAAACCCTGCCAGGACACTTCCTCTTGCTGAATAGGCCGCTTCGAAATGGTTGGTTCCAAGCCCGAGGGCCAATACAAATTCTCCTTTTGTTTTTTCAAGGTCGATTTGCCCGATTATACCTACGTTGCCATCCGGTGCGTGTGTGTACTCGCGGGTCATTTTTTTATTCTTACATACATCCCTCCATCCGTCTGATGAGCCAATGTATCCTACAGACTGCTTGAGCCATGGCATGGAGCAAACCAGGGCCAGCGCACGTGTATTTCTTTCTGCAAATAACATGGGAACTCCCTTGTATTCTTCTACCCATGCGGTGTTGCCTGCTCCCTGGTGCTCCAGATGCGGAGTAAGGAAAACGTAAAGACCATAATCGGATAATTTTCCCTTGAGAGCCTGAAACTGCACTTTTTGCATCACGGTATTTCGAATGGGATCAGCAATAATCTCTTTGGTAATTCTATATCGTTTTTGTTTGCACGTGGTTATGATTTCGTATGCCGGAACGCCGTCGGCTAAAGTTTTGACGGTTTTAACCGTGTCAGTTCTTTCGTCTGAAAAAAAAGTGTTTCCATCGGCCACGAGCAAACCCATATCCCGGATGCATGCTTCGTCTTCCCAAGGGTAATAAATTTCATTTAAAATACCTTCACCGATCGTAAAGCTAACATTGGACGTTGCTTTCAGCGATTTTCCAACGCCATCTTTAGCGCTGGAGGTCCATGTGGCAGCTATCCCGGGGCCATTGGGCGCATACTTTTGACCACTTGTTTTCTTTGTTTTCTTTTGTGTTTTTTCCTGAAGGTTTTCTTTTTTCATAATCTTATTTTTTAACTCTCTCAGCACTTAGTCTGTGTTTTTATTTTTCAAATAAGTACGATAGCAATCGAAGAGGCAGCCATTTAATAACAAAAACCGTACAATGGCTTATGAACGGTTAAAAGAGGAGAATCTAATGTGTGTCTCAGAGGTAGCAAACCATTACGTGGCACTTGCATGAGTGTGTGGGGATTGTAATGACCGATGTGTAGCTAATGATGATAAAGCAAACAATTGATAACCCGAGATTATGCTGTTATAAATAATAGGACTCAGATTGGTTGCAAACTTTTTTCAAGATTTTAAAAACCCCACGAAGCCAGCGCCCATGGGGTTTTTACTACTCTACAGATCCTGTATCCACTTAACAACTTCTTCCTTCGTTTTTCCGAGTTTTTGTTGAAGCCTGCCCAGGAATTCATCATCCTTTCCTTCCTCACGTTTTAGGTCATCATCGGTCAGGTCGCCATAGGCCTGCTTCATTTTACCTTTCATTTCGTTCCAATTACCTTTTAATTTTAGTTTCCAGTCATCCATTTCTTTTTAGTTTTTTGGTTAATAATAAAGATTTTCTGATCATCTCTGAAAATTTTCGTACATCTGTGGAGTAGGGTCACGCCTTACGAATAATACCCAGTACCAGAGATATTACAGCTATAACCAGTAGGATGTGAATCAGCCCACCGGCCACATGATATACTACAAAAGAAACGATCCAGATAATAAGCAGAATTACTGCAACAATGTAAAATAGACTTCTCATTTAAAATGTTTTTTAAGATTTATAATCTGTAATAGTTTGTACGTAAAACTTTGCCAAACTCTGTTTTTCAGGCGTTACCTTATAAAATTGGTAATTGAAGTAAGTGGAAAAAGGGTTTTATGCGGCGTAACCATTCGTTTTTTGGGGAAATGGTTCCCCGAATCGAAAGTCAATTGTGAATTAAAAAACCGGCGCAAAATATATCTTATATACAGTTGGGAGTGAGACGGGTATATATCTTACATTACTTTTAAATGAAAATTTATTTCTGTTTTTCATCATCGGATTCGATTTAAGCCATGATTTTTTTTTATGGCATTCAATTTTCTTTTCATTTAATAAACGCATATGGGAAACAATGCACTTAACGACACGCTGAAGACAGGGAAGAAATTGCTGCTAACCGCTGCAGTTATTGTTTTCTTTCTCTGGTTTGCCTATGAGATAGCCGGTATTTTATTGCTTTTATTTCTGACCATTGTTCTTACATTAATACTCAATGCGCCGGTAATGTGGCTGATGTCTAAGCGCGTGCCACGCACATGGGCAGCACTCATTGTGTTCTTTCTCTTACTGGTTTTTATTTTTGGAGTTGGTTGGTTGGTGGTACCCAAAATTCTGGAGCAGGTTTCCACCTTGGTTAATAATCTGCCCGATTATTATAATGATTTGAACAAATGGCTTGCAACACTTTTAAAAGATTATCCTGAACTTCAGAAGAAGTTGCTTGGTACAGGCTTACGAGAAGATATGCCATCGGCTATGAATGTTATTTCTCACATCAGTCAGTTTTCTTTTTCTGTAATAGGTGCCATCTTTTTATTGGTAATGTTTTTCAGCATTGTTGCGTACATGCTCATCGATCCGGTGCCACTGGTAGAAACCTATCTGAATTTATTTCCGGAAGAAAAGAGGTCAAAAGCAGCTCATGCACTGGCAAGGGCCTCAAACATGATGGTAGGCTGGATGAAATCGAATCTGGTGGTCGGAATTATAGAAGCGGTTTTGGTTTTTTTCTTTCTCACTTATATGGAGGTTCCCGGTGTCTGGATATGGGTGGGACTGGCTGTTTTTGCGGAGATGATTCCTAAACTGGGATTATACATCATGATGATTCCGCCGGTGCTTATTGCTCTATCTGTAAGCCCGCTCACCGCACTGTGGGTTCTTGTTTTTTACTTGCTGCTTAATGAACTTATGGGCGATTTGGTGGTGCCAAAAATCAGAGCATCAGCCATGAATCTGCATCCTATTTCTTCGCTTTTTGTCATGCTGGCCATGGTAGCCGCCTTTGGTCTTGCGGGTGCCCTGGTGGCTACGCCGCTTACGGCTTTTATCAAGGCTTACTACGAAGAATTTTTTATTTCTAACACCACTGAAATGGAGATGAAAGAAAATATAGACGTAATACTTAACCGAAAGATATAGGTGCAAATCCTGCAATTTATTTTTTGCAATATTTTTATTCTCCATTTTGAATCCCCTTGCTCTTCAGGATGCTCGTGCTGCGGAAACCCTTGACTGGTAAGAGTTTCAGTTCTTCTTTAAAGAATCTGAGGCCTTCAAAATTTTATCAATTCATCCGCGATGCCGTGCCTTCATTTTACCATTTCTTTTCCTTTGTTGG
>JBIQMB010000490.1:0-3340 GCA_044463745.1 Chitinophagaceae bacterium
CCTAACGGTAGCCATACTTACATCAGCTAGGTCAGCGATTCGTGACATAGTGAAGTCGGTAGTAGAAAGCAGGTTTTTTATCACTAATTCTTTTGCCTCCTCTCTTCCCTCTTCTCTTCCTTTCACACTTCCTATCTCAATACCTTTCTCTGTTCCGATCTCGATACCTTCCTCTCTTCCAATTTCAATTCCTTTTTGCCGCTCTATTTGTTTTATGGTTTCAATGATTCCCATACTTATCTTTTTTCCTGTCAAACGGTTTATTTGCGTATCGAAATTACGATTTATTTCCGGGTTTTCAATATGCAAAAAATTTTTAAGGAAATATAAAAATTTTGCGATTTGTTCATGATTGTATTTCTTGCTTTCAATTAAAGCCTTCGCTACGGTTAGTCGCTGTCTTCCTAATTCTTCTTCCGGAACTTTGCCCCTAAGCAGCGCCTTCTGAGCCGCCAAAACGATGAGTGCGAACGGATTCCCCATTTCAAGTAACTGCTCTTCGGAATGGTCTAAGATATGATAAACATTGTACTCATACAGAATCTTTGTTCCCATAAAGGATTTATAAAATCGATCAGGGACCTTTTGGTGTTTATTCCCGGTAAAAATCGCCAAAGCTGTGATGTTTACCTGAAACCTGTCGTAAATCCGATACCAATATTGTAACATTCTGTGTGGAAAAGATCGGTCATTATTTCCCTGAATTTCGATGTGAATTAAAATCCATTCCTCAGTTCCGTCTTTAAGGAATACTTTTACAAGCATATCTACAAAACGGCTTCCTCCTTTGTGCTCTAACTCGGGAAATAATTCTCCCAATTCTTTATCCAGAAATTCGAATTTTTTTTCCATGTCAAATACCTCATCGGCGTCGGGAAAGAAAAATCTCAGCAAGTCAGGGAATGCCTCTTCGAAAGCACTCTTTAAAATGATGTCATCTTTTTTACGGAGAAAAGATTTTATGGTATTTTTTTTCGCAGTCATTTGATGATTATTCAACCAAATATACAGAAGATATATTGAAAGATTGTAATGATTTGCGCTATGATCCAGGAAGAATATGTTCCTTGCTTTCTTTAATAATTAGTTCCAGCTCCTCCGTGGTTTTTTAAACAATCCGCCGGAAAAAAGAATATAGTAAAAGAACATCCATACATCAAAAAATAGAGCCCATGGGGCTAAATCTGATTCATGCAATTTTTTGGCCGATTTGTAAACGATCACGTATTGAATGATGAGTCGGGCAACAAAAATTCCGGTTACGATTTTCCAGTCGAAAGTTAAAACTGACAGAATGAAAAGAGGATAATACAAGAATGATGATATTGCAAAAAGTCCCAACAAAAACTTATGTGATTTTTTATAATACCGCGAGGTAGAGTAATGCCTTTCTTTTTGCCTTTTCCATTGTCCCCAGGTTTCAGGCGGCCTGGCTATCGTAAAACTTTCCGGCTCAAGCGATACGGCAACATTTGACCGGGTGGCGGCTTTATTAACAAACAAATCATCATCTCCGCCCGGTAAATGGTTAAACGAACTGAAGCCCTTGTGCTTAAGAAAAATTGATTTTTTATAACTAAGATTTCTACCTACACCCATGTATGCCCGGCCGTTGAGTGCATACGAAAAATATTGTAAAGCGGTAAGAAAACCCTCCCATCTGATTAACTTATTGAGCAATCCTTTTTTTCGCTGAAACGGGCTATAGCCTATTACAATATCGATTCCTTCGCTGTACTTATCCTGCATCTTCTCAATCCACTTATCCGAAGCCGGAAGACAGTCAGCATCCGTGAGTAGAACGATTTCGTGCTTCGCTGATTTAATTCCGACGCTTAGTGGAAACTTCTTTCCGGGAATGTGATGTGCTTTCTGTTTGAGTTCAATAATTTGCAGGTGCTTAAAGGTTCTTTGATAAGCCTCCAGCACATATTTGGTGTCGTCAGTAGAGTTATCATTGACCACAAGCACTTCGTGTGTGGTAGCATACTTTTGAACCAATGCGCCCGGCAGATACTTAGTCAGATTCGGCTCTTCGTCCTTTGCGCAGATGATTACTGAAACAGGGTGCGTTTGAGAAACCGTTCGCTCTTTGTTTTTAAAGAATGCGAGACGACTGAAAAAATAGAGGTAATAAAATAATTGGATAACTGTAACTATACAAAATCCTAAGAAAATGTAATGAAGTGGCTGAGAAAAAAAAATTACCGGATTCATTCTATCTGCAAAACTAAGCAGCTCAGGTTATTAACCGGTAACTATTTACTCACATTGCGGTGGGTTTTATCTGAAGAATAAATTTCTCTTTAAACCACTCATTCTTAAAAATCCGGTTATGGATATCGGTTATATGTACTCTTTTTCCGCACTCAGATATTTCCTGCGCCAAATCGCCACCTTTAAGGCAAATAAGTCCATAACTGCTTTTGTTCTTTTTATCTATCAGAGGTTTGCTCCAATGCAACAACGTTTTAAGTGGGGCAACAGCTCTTGATATGACACAATCGAATTTTTGATTCCGAATATCCTCAGCGCGGCTGTGAGCGGAGGTGATATTTTTCAGGCCAAGTGCGCTACTGACTTCGTTTACTACTTTTATTTTTTTACCAATGCTATCAACCAAATGAAAATGTACGTTGGGAAAACAAATGGCAAGCGGAATACCCGGAAATCCTCCGCCGCATCCCAGGTCCATGATCCGTGCATTTTGATTGAAGTCGTAAATCTGTGCTATGGAGAGGGAGTGTAAAACATGGTGAAGGTTAAAGTTTTCCATATCCTTTCGCGATACGACGTTAATTCTGAGATTCCAGTATTCGTACATTTCTTTCAGAGATAATAACTGGTCTCGCTGATATTCTGTTATGTCCTTAATTTCTTCACCGAAAAGATTCATGGCGCGAAGATATGTGAGAATTCATTTAGTGACCGGGTGTTTACTGCCCATGTTCAGGGTTAAAGAAACAATTTTATATGAACCGGTGGGCTCTGTTAGCATACTTCGGTATGTAAACGGTCTTGAAGAAAAAGCCGAAAGCTTTCCGTAGCACAAAATTGAGTGATAAAAAACTCTCCCGGCAAAACATCTTACTCCTTGCAGCGGATTGTTTATTTTTGCATGCGATAACATTTCTATAGTATGCAGAAAATAAAAAGGCCCGTGCGGGTGCTTGTAGCTAAGGTAGGGTTGGACGGACATGACCGCGGCGCAAAAGTTATTGCCACTTCATTGCGCGATGCCGGCATGGAAGTGATTTATACCGGGTTGCGTCAGACGCCTGAAATGGTTGTTAATACTGCATTGCAAGAAGACGTAGATGCTATTGGCGTCAGCAGCCTT
>JBIQMB010000491.1:0-3332 GCA_044463745.1 Chitinophagaceae bacterium
TAATATTTCTTTCGATAAAGATTGTACCAGAGTAAGGGGGCGTTCTGATTACAGAGGGAGGAATAGTATCCGATCTATTTTGAATATTTTCAGCCTGAACTTTATTTTTTGAACAACCCGAACACACAAAAAGTATCAGCAAGATGATACTAACACATCTTTTCACTTATTGTAAAAGTTTCAATGTTTAGGTTATTCTTACCGCATCAGTCAGGCGGACTTCTACAATGTAAGTACCTTCCATTTTAAGACGAAATTCTACAACCGGATTTGCGCTTTGATTAGGCAATCCATCAATTGAAATAAATGCTGCCGGTATCCTGTAATAAATTAAAAACCCCCAATCTGTACTTGGGTCAATATATCGTTGTAGTGGAAATGGCGCTACCTCGAAATCACAAATCATTGCAGTATCTGTATATAATACAGGATTAAATCTGGCATAGGTTTCAAACATTGGCCTATCTCCTCTTTTAATAACCTGACCAATTGAAGGATCAAAAGGCCTCCCATTTTTATCAGTATATTTCAATATTACCCTTGCTCCATCATTTGATACTTTTTGTACAGAGACTTTTGGAGCTTTAATCGTTGTAAAAACTTCTGCTGCATCAGACCCGGTAGCTGCAGAATAGGTCAATTCAAATAAATCGTCTATCGTAGGTTCAATGACATGAATTTCGGCAAAATCATTATAATTTTTGGTTCCAAAAACATTCTTTGCTTCCAAATCAAACGTAAATTCCCCTACGGGTAAATTAGAAGATGCTCTATTAAAGCTTATCTGCCCACTAATCTGGTTAAACTCCATGGGCTTCATCTTTTTAAGCTCTCTTTTTTCATTCAGCAGTTCAACAGTCGTATCAACTTCGGGATTAAAAACAATCCCCTCTTTAAATACCAGAACATCGTATTCAGTAAAAAACTCCTCAGGCGCTGGTTTGCCAGAATTCCTTTCTCTAAGATTCTCCATTTTATAGGTTATTGGCGGTGTTGATCCGTCTGCATTTATTCTGTCTGACAGAGTCAGGGCTAAACCCTTTTTTGCATAAATAACCCGGTCCTTATACCTTAAAGTGTCACTAAGGAAACCTTCTTGTATTTTTTTACAGCCCCAAACAAGAACTAGTAGTAAAAATACTTTAAAATATATTTTTTGTTTCATGATTGACATTAAATTTACAAATGGCAATTTATTTTTGATCATTAAAAAACAATCGGTGTTGATTGCTTAATACATGTAAAACTCCTGTTGTTGTTATAATTCCAGTTGTTTGACAATCGTAACTTATATCTCTTTCTGCTTCAGGTATAGCTGTAATATCCGGTTCATCCAAATCCAGAGTTCCCCTCACCAAAGTGACAGTAATGTAATCCACATAATCCAGATAAGTACTATAATCTCTGGTTCTGCGCAGCCGAATATAGAGCCTTGCATCGCCCTTTAAATTTCCTGCCATACTCTCAAAATAATCACCCTTAATGTTCAGGTTTTCTCTTTTTATTTCAGTATTGAACATGTACATTTTAAGTGAGTCATTTAATACAGTTTTGTCTAAATCATCCATATAAAAGGAAATATTCTCATCGCCCTGGATAATGATCTCTTCTTGTTTTTTTACTGCCAAATAAGACATTACTCCCCAATCGGGTACAGCAAAAAAAGTTGCGCTTTGGTTTACCATTTCTTTTAAACCTGCGAGGTCTATTGCTCTGATTAAAGAATCGAATGAACCGTGCGACTTTAGATAATCGTAGGTTGTCATATTCACATTAGATGAATGAATACCTCCATCATTTTTGTAGTTCTCTTTTTTACAGGATGTAATGAGAAACAATAATAAAAAGAAAGTAATTATGTTAAAATAAGTTTTGTTCATTTCCTTTAAATTAAGAATTGTTTTTTAGACTTTTCCACGCCAATATTCAGTTTGAATCAGAAATCGGTTTTCCTTAAACAGATTGGGGGAAACAGGCCAATAGAATCCCTCTTTTCTAAATCGTGTTTCATCCATCCAGGGAATAAGGTCATAACACTTTTTTGTTCTGATTAAATCATAAAACAAATGACCTTCAAGATATAATTCCTTTCCTCTTTCAAGGATGTATTCAGTCATCACTTCATCAGCAGATGCTGTAGGCTCTATAAAAGAACTGGGGTCTCCGTTATTCCTTATTCTAAAGTTGTTTATGATTTCAATCGCCTCTTCTTTTTGACCTTTATATAAAGCTATCTCAGCTTTTAACAGCTTTATATCTGCCAGCCTGAATATGTTCATATTGTTACTAAAGTATCCATCCAGTTTTTGTCCCGGCTCCCGAAAAATGATATTCGAATATTTGATACAGGTGGGGTAAGAACTTGATATATCATCAAAGTTTTTACGAATACGAATATCGCTATCATCTATCACTTTGGCAGATATCTCTGTCCATTCCCACTGGTTATTATCCCAACTCCAAACCCAATCCCAATAGCTGGATGATTTGTAAAAATGAGTTGTAATATAAGCAGGCAGAACAAAGTAATATGCTGTTCGTGGAAAGTAATCTACATAGCGATAATCAAGGAACAAGCGCCCAATATGCTGACTCGTACCTTCCAGTGTATTTTCACTTTTATTTATTTCAAAAATACTTTCTGAAGAAAGACCAATAAAAGTCTGATAATAATTAGCCGTGTCGGTTAAGACGTAATCACCATTAATTTCTATTTCTTTAATGGTAGCCGATGCCTTTTCTACATCTTCCATTTTTGGAGCATTGGAGTTTACGTCAGCAACCGTTGCCCTCCAGAGATAAAGATGTGTCAGAAGAGCATAGACTGCACCTTTGTTGGCAGTAACAGCCCTGTCGCCAGGACTGTAGTACGACCACGTCAGATTATCCAATGCTTCCAGGCAATCTTTTTCTATTTGAGCCATTACCTCAATTTTCGGAGATCTTGGAAGATGGGGGGCATTTATTGGATCATCATAAGCTTCAGTTACCAAAGGAACGTCACCCCAAATTCGAACCATCATAAAGTAAGTGAGTGCACGAATGAACAAAGCTTGCCCATTAATATTTTTTCGATAGGCAGCAGGATCTGCAATTGTAGGCGCCGACTCAAGAATATTATCAGGAACCGTCGACATATTTTTTAGTATGATGTTCGACATGGCTATTGTTTTGTAATATCCGGTCCAGTCGCCCATTGCAACTGAAGCATAGTTGCCTCCGAATCTTCCATTAACCACATCTGAAAAACCCTGACCATCCTCGCTTCTTAATCCATATTCAATTCCTGTAGCTGCATCCCCATACATATAATAACGATTATAGCTATTATA
>JBIQMB010000492.1:0-3331 GCA_044463745.1 Chitinophagaceae bacterium
GCCTGCCGCACTCTCAAATAATTTCATCGCCTGCGTGTAATCGCGGTTGTCAAAAGCGATTCTCCCTCGGTTGTATTCATCGGCAGCAGTAATTCCAGCAAGTTGAGCCTTTGCTTCAGCATTTCCTGCCTTTGCCGACTTTTCAAGCCACTCCATTGCCTTCTGCTCATTGGCGGGTACTCCGGTACCCTGTGCATACATTACTGCCAATATGTACATGCCATCAGCATTACCTTTTTCTGCTGCTTTTTCGCTCCATTCTTTGGCCAATTTATAATTGACCGGTACGCCTAAACCGCTTCCGTACATATAGCCAACCACGGCCATAGCTACGTCATGACCGGCTTTGGCTGCTGACTCAAGTAGTGGGAGAGCTTTTGTATATTCTTGTCTGTCAAAAGCTTCTTTACCCGATATGTACGATTGCTCACCAGGTTTACCGAAAAACGTATTAAAAGCTTCTAAGGCAGAGGTTCCCCGGTTTTTCCAGAAGGGTTTATATTCATGCTCGTCATCTGCTTTGGTAACGGAAAGAAGATCATCAAAATCATCCCAGGCAGGATCTTTCTTACCACTGTCAATGTTCTTAAATCTCTCAATTAAATCCCGCTCGGCCAGTATTTTGCCGGTTTTGTCTATCAGCAAATCTTTCATTTGCGGACCGGTGGGTTTTACCAGGGCTCTTCCGTCTATAAAACTGCCCGCTTCATCATATTTAACAGGTATTACGACGTTCCCACTTTTGTTTATATAGCCCCAGCGACCTCCTTTTTGTACCCTTGCAAGACCTTCATAAAAAGTTCCCACAAATTGGAAATCGAGCTGAGCAAGTTTCTTGGCTGTTTTATCAATTAATTTCCATTTTCCATTGTGTTTTACTGCAGCTATACCTTCATTCATTTTCCTTGCCTCATCATAAATGAAAGGGATAGCTTCTCTTCCATTCTTATCCAGGTAGCCATATTTTCGGGAGGAGAACGTTGCTCCTTTGGCCGCCAGTGCTAAGCCATCATTAAAATCCCAGGCGTCCATATAAATCAATGGAATGGCGGTGGTACCATCAGTACGGATATAACCATATCTGGATGTAGTGTCATTCCGTTTTCCGAGACTGACCTTTGCCAGGCCATCTTTAAACACGCTTGCGTCAAAATATTTCGCCTTGACAATGGTATCATATTTTCCGTTCTTATAAACCATGTACCCTTTAGGTCCATTGATCCCACCCTGATAAAAAGAAACTGGGTTTTGGGCGGATACAAAGTAGAATGAACTGAAAAACAGCAATGAAAAAATTGTTGTTTTCATAAAATGAAATGATTGAGTGGAAAGTCAGTTATTATTATGGTATGTATAGATTTAGCTAAGATATAATAATTTTTGATTTGTCATATTTATTTTGGGTAAAAATTCTTATTATTGTTAAAGTAAGATGTATCAAGTCTGTCCCTACCTAATTCTGCGGCTCCTGCAAAACATCCTGAACGGGCATTTCCGAAATCTAAATTTGATAATATGGAATGGTATTATATCGCTGCGATAGGGCTCTTTGTTCTTATTTTGCTGATTGCGGTACTCAAAGAAAAGAATGTTGTAGAGACGGATTACTCAGACGATGAAGCAAAAGAAGGCATCGTGTATTATTATCTTCCGCAGAGTGTTTTGAATATTAAATCTTTATTGCGGGTAGCCGTACTTTATGTCAATGAAGAGATAACGCGTGCAGAAATTATTGAACAAACTTTCGCTCTTAGCACGATGATGATCGCTGATACTACTGAGTTGCTTGCTATGCGCTATGTATCGGATATTTTTAGTGCAGACGAAGTCAGGTTTGAGGTTAATGCAAACGGATTGCTTGAAACAGGAAATGTTACCACAGAAGACCGGATGCCACAGATAGTAACCACTCTGGGAGATGCACCCTCAACTATTTTATCTCTTGAAAGCTTGGATACGCAGAAGGAAGAGGTAAAGATTCATGAATATACCAGGGAGTTCAGCATCCGATTTTCATCGTTAGAGTCTGATGATTTTAAATTAGATTGGCCGGTGAGAATTGTAAACGAATATGGCAAAAAGAATATGTTCCATAACCTTGAAGCCGGTTTTGAAATACAGACAGATATGAGGGAAAAACCTGATAAAAGGCTCGACAAGATATTGGAAAAGACCCGCAATCTCGAAACCGGCAAAAGGGTAGTATCCGGATTATTAACCCGGCCGTTAAAGAATGTCACGCTTTTATTCAAGACCAACTGTCAAGATAAAAAGAAAGGAGAAACTACGGTTGCAAATATTTCGGTGGCTGACGTAACCAAAGCCGTTATCGTCCCTGTCCGTAGAAAATCATTCGGAAAGCGTACAAACAAAATTTCAATGAAGGAAGGGATAATCCTTTCGCATGAAGTAATCAATCCTTCCTCTTTCGAAAACTTTATTTCCATCCCGGTCAGAATAGCCAAAGCCGTTGTTTCTATTCCTGCGCAATTGGTTCAATTCAAATTTGATAATACAAAACGCGCGACCGAATTAGAAAAAGTGAAATTGGATTATGAAAAATCTGTCCTTGATATGGAAAAATTTTCGAAAAGTAGGGAACTGGAATTAGAGAATATAGTCGGCAAAACGAAACGTCCGGTTATGCAAAACGAAACGTCCGGTTATGTTTGATTTAATTCTTATTTTTCAATTTCATCCCAGACCGTAAAATCAATTCCTGTCGCACTATCTTTCCAGATTTCCAGTCATCGTATTGCTTTTGTGTCATCTCGTACTCTCCCCAATGTTCTGTTACAAGTGCAGCTTTCTTGTTTCTAACATAATTATTAGCATTTACCAGTGCATTTTTCGCATCATATATTGTTGAGTATTTTATGTAGTCCCAGTTATTCCACCCCTGTTCACCTAATGTTTGCCCGATCTGTCCATCATTTCTGAAATACACTTGCTTATCGTTAATCATTACCTTAAGAAAAGAAGGTTGTCCGATATATCCCTTTCCTTCTCTCATAAATACCCTTATCGTCTGCGATTTATATATAAAACTATCAATAGGCATTATAGAATCAAAGCTAAAGCCTGAACGAGGTACCAGACCGTTTTGTCCATTTTGTGTCGTAAAGTTTTCGGAAAATACCAAGTTGCTCCCTTGTATTCTGAATGCCCAAGGAGGAGAAGTTTCATCTGAACCGTGCAACTGCATTATAACCACCGTTGTTGCACCAGGAGCCAATTTTACATCTTGTGGGAAATAACCCCTCCATTCAAACAAGGTCACCTTGTTTGTATCGTAAGAATTCCCTCGTCCATTTATCCTCTGTTGCATCTC
>JBIQMB010000493.1:0-3292 GCA_044463745.1 Chitinophagaceae bacterium
ATTTTGGCCGCTCTCTTTTTAACAATAAAGCTCCCGAAACCCCTCAAATAGATATTCTCTCCCTCTCCTAAAGTGCTCTTGATAATTTTGATCATGTTTTCAAGAGTTACAAGTACATCCACCTTGGGGATGTTTGTATTTTCGCTGATTTTATTAACCAAGTCTGCTTTTCTCATTGTAATGTTTTTTAATATTGCTGATAGGAATGAAGTGGTAGGAACATACAAATTTAATCTTTTATAGTTTACAATTAAAATTAATGCCGCCAATATCCTGCCATTTATTTCATTGTTCTTTTTTAATTTCATCTTTGCCGGATGAGGCAAAATTTCTTCACTAACCGGCTGATGCAGTGGAATCGGGAGCAAAATTACCGCTCTCTACCCTGGAAAGGTGAGAAAGACCCCTATAAAATCTGGCTGAGCGAAATTATTCTGCAGCAGACAAGGGTAGAGCAAGGGGAGGCTTATTACCGAAGTTTTCTTACCGCTTTTCCCAACATTTCTTCTTTGGCAAGGGCAGATGAAACGCTGGTGTTCAAGCTTTGGGAAGGACTGGGCTATTACCGCCGTTGCCGGAATCTGATAGAAACCGCCCGGTATGTGGATGAACATCTGAATGGAAATTTTCCTGCCGATTACAACGCAATAATTGCTCTGAAGGGCGTAGGTCCCTATACTGCGGCTGCCATTGCTTCCTTCGCGTTTGGTTTACCGTATGCCGTGGTGGATGGAAATGTGAAAAGGGTGCTGGCAAGGTTTTTTAAAATTGAAGTACCGGTTGATACCGGAGAGGGCAAAAGACTAATTCAGCAATTAGCTGACGCGAATCTGGATAAAAAGAATCCTGCTCAATATAATCAGGCCATTATGGACCTGGGTGCCACGGTTTGCAAGCCGGTAAACCCCGATTGTATGCAATGTCCGCTTCGTGCCCGGTGTAGAGCTTACAGAGATAAGGTTACGCAGCTGATACCCGTAAAATCGATGAAAGCGCCGGTGAAAAGCAGGTTTTTCAATTACTTCCTGATTCAGTATCACGACTTGATAATGGTTAGAAAACGAACGGAAAGAGATATCTGGAATGAATTGTACGACTTTCCACTTGTGGAATCCGTAGGTCTGCTTGATCAAAAAGAAATATTACAGAGCGAGATGGTGAAGTGTTTTTTTGATGATAAAGTATTTGTGGTAGAAGAAATCGCAGGACCCTTTAGCCAGCAACTAACTCATCAGAAAATCGTGGCGAAGGTGATTTCAATCCGGGCGAAGAGGAAGACAGTTCCTTTGCCGGGAGCGGAATGGGTTCCAAAAGCAGGGCTGGACGATCTGCCGTTTCCGAAAATACTTCATCCTTTTTCGAAGGGGCGTTTCTAATCCGGGTTCCCTGCGAAGCTTCGTGTCGGGATTTCCTCATAGCAGCGCCTTTTTAAAGAAAAAAGCCTTTGTGAAACTTCATGTCTTGGTGTCTTAGTGGCAACTTCACCCCAAATCTCTTCAAAGCTGCACTCTTTTAAGAACGCTGCATTAATGCCTAATAATACGCAGCGTCCCGTGCCGGAGACATTGCGAAGAAGGAGAAGCTTTGTACACGAAATCTTTGTGAAACTCCGTGTCCTGGCGCTTTAATGGCGAATCTTCCTCTAAACCAAAAACCAAGATCTACCCACCATTCCCAAATAGCCATGCCGCAGATGAAAACAAATGATTAAATTTGGGATAAGAAATCAAAATAATCAGGCAAATGAGAAGTGTAAACAAGGTCATTCTGGTCGGAAACCTGGGTAAGGAACCCGAAATCCAAATTTTAGAAGGAAATATATCCGTAGCTCGACTGCTCCTGGCCACTACCGAATCTTACAAAGACAAAACGGGCAAAGCTGTGTCCAATACTGAATGGCATACTGTTGTATTATGGAGAGGCCTGGCCGAACTGGCTCAAAAATACCTGCACAAAGGAAGCCTGGTTTACATAGAAGGCAAACTGAAAACCCGCTTTTGGGAAGATCGTGAACATAACAAACGTTCACAAACTGAAATTGTGGCCGATAACCTCCTGATGCTCGATAGAAAAGGAGAGGGTGGCGGTGAGTTGCCTGATTTGTAGCCCACGCATTTTAAAAAAGAATTATTTCCCACGAGCGAACACCACAAAGGAATAATTTCGGTATATTGATGAAGTTATTATCTTTAACCCAAAACAATTCCACTTGGATTACCATTCTGTTACAGAGATGCTTGCCCAAACAAACTTTTTCCTGGCAATCACCCCGGCCGTTTCTACGGTGTTTATCTTCACCCTGGTTCTGCTATTTTTCATTTCCTTCTTGCTGTCCGGCGCCCAGGTAGCTTACTTTTCTCTCACCCTGAAAGACATTAACAACCTTAAAACCAGAACCCAACCTTCGTACCGCCGTATTGTAAACTTATTGGAGTCGCCCAAAAACTTATTCACCTCCATCGTCATAGCCAACACGATCGTCAATATTGCCATCATTCTTATAGCCAATATGCTGCTGGATGAATGGATCATGCAATACAATCTGCCGGCTTTTATGAGTGTACTGATCAAGGTGGTAATCATTACCGTAGCTATTGTGCTTTTTGCTGAAATCCTTCCACGCATATGGGCCAGTCATCACAAAATCTGGTTTGCTTCCACATCTTCGATGGTTGTTGAATATTCCGGTTTACTGTTTGGTAAAATCAGCAAGCGCATTGTATCCATCAGCTCGGGTATCGAAAGACTCTTTGCCGGAAAACCGGGCGTATATGACCTGAGCACTCAGGCCGGTATCGATTTGCTCGATGAGGAAGATGCCAGCAAAGAACAGAAAAAGATATTGAGCGATATTCTTCAGTTTGGAAACACAACCGTAAAGCAAGCCATGCGCACCCGGCTGGATATTGTGGGCATAGAAATTACCCAAAACTTTGATCAGGTATTACAAAAAATAAAAGACAGCATTTATTCCAGACTACCGGTGTATAATGGCAATCTGGATGAAATGATGGGCATCTTGCATACCAAAGATATTCTTCCGCATCTGAAAGAATCGGCCGATTTTGATTGGCAGTCATTGCTGAGGCCGGTGTATTATGTGCACGAACATAAACTCATTGAAGAGCTGCTGCAGGATTTCAGAAACAAGAGGATTCATCTGGCTGTGGTGGTTGACGAATTTGGCGGAACAGCCGGTATCATTACACTCGAAGATGTCATTGAAGAAATCGTAGGCGAAATTCATGATGAATTTGACAAGGAGGAAAACGAGAATTACAGGTTAGATGAC
>JBIQMB010000494.1:0-3265 GCA_044463745.1 Chitinophagaceae bacterium
ACCATTCAAAACCTTGCTCAACTGAACTCTCAGGAGGTATCATCAAATGAATTTTACCATGCAGCGCCATCGGCTTACTGAACTTGCACACAAATAAATTTCGGTTTAGTTGTTCCAAAAACCGGCTTATTCTAACCTCATCAAATCCTTTTTCAGGCCAGTCAAGCATAATCACATCAGCCGATATTTCTTTCGAAATCCGGTCTATTCCCTCCTCTTTCGATTCATCAATGGTGGTGAGCACATTAACCGGTGTTTCGGTGGCGGCTCCTTCTTTTACAAATAATTGCAGCGCCTCCTTAGCCTTGGCTATATCCACTTCTGCATCTTCGGTATTGTCCACTACAGTGAGCACACTTACCGGATTATCCGATTTTTTATCCTTTACCAAAATGGCCATCTCCAGAATCTTCTCCATGTTACCAAAGTCTGAAACAGTAAGCAAAATCTGTTCGCTGCCGGCGCCGCTCGTTTTCAAAATGGCTTCTGCATCTTCCTCGGTTTCTTTTTTTAATTTTTTAGCCGCACTTTCTGTTACCAATGATGCTATCAGACATGCAATGAGGATAAGAATAATGGTTCCGTTCAAAATCACTTCATCCAAAATGCCTGCATTATAACCAACTGTAACTACTGCAAGCGTGGCAGCAGCATGGCCACCGCTTAATCCGAAAATAACATTTCGCTGAGGCACTGAAAAACGAAAGGATAATTGTGTAACCCAGGCAGCAAGCCATTTTCCGCCGATGCCCAATATCATAAGTGTACCTGCAACAATCCATGCCCGCCAGCCGTGAAAGATAACGCCGACATCTACCAGCATGCCCACACTGATGAGAAAGAATGGAATGAAAATAGAGTTTCCGATAAACTCAACCCTGTTCATCAGCGCAGAAGATGCCGGAATAAGTTTGTTCAACGCTATACCAGCAGCAAACGCTCCAATGATGGGTTCAAGTCCGGCAGCCTTGGCAAAGAATGCCGCGAAAAAAACCATCGACAAAACGAAAATATAGTGTAGTTCCTTCTTCTCCTCGAATGTAGAAAAAAACCACTTAGCCAATCGCGGAATTACCAGAAATAATATAACCGAAAAAACGACCAGCGATATTCCGAAACGGATCCAGAACTCATTTGTTAACCCTCCCTGACTATTTCCAAGAATCACCGCAAGGATAATCAGCACTGCGGTATCTGTGAGAATGGTGCCCCCCACCGTGGCCGCCACAGCCGGATTTTTGGCAAGACCCATTTTACTAATGATGGGATAAGCAACGAGGGTATGGGTGGCAAACATGGCAGCCGTGAGAAAACTGGCGTTGAAATCATAACCTAAAAAATACCGCACGATGGGATATCCTATACCCAATGGAATAATAAATGTATAAAAGGCAAATGCAAGACTCTTGTTCCGGTTTACTTTAAACTCATTCAGGTCAAGCTCAAGGCCTGCAATAAACATGATATACAATAATCCAATGGTAGAGAATATATCTACGAACATATTCTTACCCAGGATATTGAAACCATAAGGGCCAATAGCTACACCGGCCAGAATAAGACCAATAATCGATGGAGCCTTGATCTTCTCCATCAGAATGGGCGAAAACAAAATGATGATTAAGATAGCCGACATCACAAGTATCGGACTCTCAAGAGGCAGCTTGAACTCGCTCAGTAAATCCTGAAAAAAATTATGCATAGTTTAAAAATCAGGGTTTGAAAATCAGCTCTGTCATTGAATAAAGGTAAAAAATATTAATGCTAAACCGGAGAAAAGAAAATCAGATAGTTATGAACTTTGAAAATTTATTGTACACCACTCGCACAGCGATTCGTCATGTAACCAAGCGAAAAAAATTATAATGACCTAAGCAAAAAAATACTTCTGATAAAAAACACGAACTTCCAAAAATCCTTTCCTGTAAAGATTGACCATAGCAATCCCTCCAAGGCGACCCCTGCTATTTTATAATTAAGTTTATCAAATCACAAACAACTGCGGAACAGGTTGCCTCCGGGTAATTCAAAAAAGAAAGGTTTACCGCGCCAGACAATAGTGATTATCCAATACACGCCATCTCAGAAAAAACACGGTTTAATCCAAAGGTCTGCGTCCTGAAATAAGATTATAAAGAATAATGATGATGGCAATACCCAAGAGGATATAAATAAGATTACCCATTCCCATTCCATTGCCTACGCCTAAAACACCTAACAGCCAAATGATAATACAAATAACGGCCACCAGCCAAAGTATACTTCTCATAAAAAATAAATTTATTGATTTACGAATGTTTTAGTAGTTACATCAAACTGCGTGCAACATTTTTTAGTACCCCACATTCATTGATATTTTTTTATAAAAAGCAGGAGTATAAAACCAGATAGACCAGACTTATTTTTTCATTATGAAACTTCGGAATGACTTTTGTTTCTATGTAGGGCAAACATTATACTTTATGAAAACAATTATGAAAAAAGCCGGAATCATCTTTTGTGCATTAGCTGTGATCAGCTTTACGCTTGCATCGTGCAGCAAAGACAAAGACCCGGTAGAATCCGACTTCTTTATCGGTAAGTACAAAGGAGCAGTAAGTTACATCGATGGTTCTACAAACATTTCTAAAGAAGATGGAAGTGTGGAAGTAGTGAAACATGGAGACACTTATGAGTTTCTTTTTTCGGATGGTATTCCGAACATCACTGGTGTGAAATTTAAAAAAGATGGTGAACACACCGTCATTAATGTGGGTTCTGATGAATCACATTACATCCACATTAATGCTGATAAGCTTGACATAGCTTACACCACCGGAGATAAAGTGTGGACAGCAAATTGTACCCGATAAACATTCGGTATTAACCCTTTGAAAATAAAACAGGCGGATGATTTTGACATCCGCCTGTTTTATTTATATACGACTGTGAAGGATCTCGCCCTTGAAATGTGGTATAAGTCGAAAAAATTCTTTTAGAAAAATATTGTACATCCATTCTTTTGTCAGCGTTTTTTTCTTGTCGTCAGAGATTCTTGTGAAACCTTTAGGGAAAGTCTAAAACTTTTGGATCCACCAGGAACAGGATGTTACGAAGTAAAATCGAAGGCCAAAACTGCGATCTGCGATTTAAATTTAAAAACTAACTACTGAAACTTCCATTACTCCTTCTGCCTCTTCGTGGCTACTCTTAGCCTCCAATAAATCAATCACATGGGGTGTCCCTTGTCCCACCATCACCTGCCTAATTATGAATTTGAAACAAG
>JBIQMB010000495.1:0-3242 GCA_044463745.1 Chitinophagaceae bacterium
AAAATAATACATCATGCTGAACGTAAATTTATTTTGATGATCTTTTCTGAAAACGGGATCCATCGAAAAATAATCCAAAGTATCATGCATCCAACCCATCATCCATTTCATCCCAAAACCCATACCTCCGGCTTCCGTAAAATTGGTAATACCCGGCCATGATGAAGATTCCTCTGCAATCATCTGAACATCCGGAAAATCGCGATAAACCATGGCGTTTAGATCGCGTACAAATTGTATCGCTTCCAGGTTTCGGTTATCGCCAAATTCATTAGGCTCCCACTCCCCTTCCTTTCTGGAATAATCGAGTTTAAGAATGGAGCTTACAGCGTCCACCCGCATGCCATCAATATGGTAAAGATCAAACCAATACCGGGCATTACTTATCAGGAAAGACCGCACCTCATTCCTCGCATAATTGAAGATGTAAGAATTCCAGTCGGGATGAAACCCTTTGCGCATGTCAGCATATTCATAGGTGTGTGTGCCATCAAACATAAAAAGACCGTGCTCATCGGCCGGAAAATGTGATGGAACCCAATCAAGAATGACACCGATACCGGCCTGGTGCAATCGATCTACCAGTTCCATAAATTCTTCCGGCTTTCCGAACCGGGATGTGGGCGCAAAATACCCGGTGCCCTGATAACCCCAGCTTGCATCATACGGATGCTCCATTACCGGCATAAACTCTACATGGGTGAAGCCTAATTTAGTGATATAGGGAATTAATTGATTTCCGATTTCATGATAGGTATTAAAACTGTCCTTGTTGTTGGGGTCCGGCCTCATCCAGCTTCCCAGATGAATTTCATATATACTCCATGGCGATTTGAGCGAATTGTTCTTCTTCCTTTTTCGCATCCACTCCTCATCGTTCCATTCATAGCGGATGTTTTTGGTTTTGGACTTTGTAAGTGGACGTGTCTCCCAATGCCGCGCGAAAGGATCTCCTTTATAAAGTTCGGCTCCTCCAAATCCCTTGATAAAGTATTTGTAGTTTTCGTACTCTCCTATCCCTGGGATAAATCCTTCCCAAATGCCTGAATGGTCGAGCCGCACGTAAAGTGGATGAGCGTGGTTATCCCAGTTGTTAAACTCTCCTACAACCGTTACCATGGTTGCATTCGGTGCCCACACCGCAAAATAATACCCCTCCTTGCCAAGCACATTCAGATGGTGCGATCCGAATAGTTTATAAAGTGAATAGTGTGTACCGTTTTTGAAATTTTGAATATCCTCTTCATCAAATAACGAATAGTTCCATACCGAGCGGGTACTGTCCACAAAATGAATTTCTTCGTACTTGAAAGTGGTACTTTTCTTTGATTTCATGGATCGCCTGTTTGGTTTGTTTCTGGTTGATGAACTTTTCTTTTTCTGTACAGTCTTTTGGCGGGAATCAGATCTTTCTTCAGGAGTTTTTTGAACCATAACTTAGAAGTTTTGCTTAAAGATAAAAAGCAATTATGACATAGGATATTTTAGTTTGGATATCACCATTCATTATACAAGAACCGGATTCCGATTTTGGAAAATACATGATTATAATGGATTCCGAAAATTGCATCCAATAAACTCTAAGGTATCTGTAAATCCTGATTAGTCACTGCATATAAGCATAAAACCGACCTTCAAATTTGTTACATTTGCAGCGTGAGCCCGATAGAAAAACATACTCAATTCGTCAAGGAAACTGCATTTTCCTTAGGATTCGACTACTGTGGTATTGCCAAAGCTCAGCGATTGGATGAAGATGAAAAAAGATTAGAGGCATGGTTGAATAGAGGTTACCAGGGTCAATTGGCCTATCTCGAAAATAATTTTGACTTGCGTGTAGATCCGACAAAACTTGTGCCCGGGGCCAAATCGGTGATTACCTTAATGATGAATTATTATCCGGAGGAAAAACAACGTCCGGATGCACCACAGGTTGCCAAGTATGCCTACGGCTGGGATTATCACAACGTCATTAGAAAAAAACTAAAACATTTTTTACAACTTATTCGCGAAAACATTGGCGATGTGGATGGCCGGGGTTTTACGGATAGTGCACCCGTGCTTGAAAAAAGCTGGGCCGAAAGAAGTGGGCTCGGATGGGTGGGTAAGAATGGATTGATGATTACCAAGCAAACCGGCTCGTTTAATTTTATAGCTACCCTGATCACCGATCTGGAACTGATAGCCGACAATCCCTTTGTAAAGGATTATTGCGGTACCTGCACACGCTGCATTGATGCTTGCCCGACGGATGCCATACTACCGGATAAAGTAATCAACGCAAGTCGCTGTATTTCGTACTTCACCATTGAACTCAAAGACCAATTGATACCGGAAGAAATGAAAGGAAGATTTGAGAACCGGATGTTTGGTTGTGATATTTGCCAGGACGTTTGTCCGTGGAACCGTTTTAGCAAACCCACAAAGGAGGAAAAATTCAAACCGGTTTATGAGATTCTTCATTTTAGCAAGGAAGAATGGGAAGAGTTGACAGAGGAAAAGTTTAAAATCATTTTTGAACATTCTCCGTTAAAGAGAGCCAAGTTTGAGGGCATCAAACGCAACCTGAAGTTTTTATCTGCTGAATAATTTTAGTGCTGCGTCTTTCCTCCAAATAAAATCTTCATTTTTGATAATATCAGAATCCCTATAATTTTCCTCATAACATATAAATAAAAAAGCCCCGGTAAATCGAGGCTTTCATGTTATTCTTAAATAAATTATTTACCGAATTTTTCATCCGCATGATCATAAAGATCCTCGTATTTCTTCAGGTTATCTTTGTCCCCCATGCTTTGATAAATATTCTGCATCAGATTAACCACAGATTTATATCTGGACCTATTTTCAGATTTCCAGCCATCGCTCAGCGCTGTAATGGCTTTGTCGGCATAGGGAATAGCTGTTTTCCAATTCTCCATAGCTTCAGCATTTAACTTTGATTTTTCGGAAGCGTCCTTTGCCTTTAATGCCTTGTCGCGGCTTTCGATACCAAGGTTGTAATAATATTGTGACGTGAGCCAGTTGGAATTGATATCATTGTTGTCTAATGCAAGAGCTTTGTCCAATTCGCTCTTCAGAGTCTTGAGCCACTGATCTCTATTTTCGATTTTCGAATCATCATCTCCACCGTACAGGTAACCAAAAATATCATTGGCATAGCTGAAATGATATCTCACACTATCCGGATTTTCAGTTACCACATGTTCATACAAACTCAGTACCTTAGGAATATCGTTTTT
>JBIQMB010000496.1:0-3235 GCA_044463745.1 Chitinophagaceae bacterium
TTCAACGCATCCAGGGTGTCTGCATTGGCTTGAGAAGATATACCCGGAACGGCTGCCTGACCGGTTTTTACTGCTACGAGTGTGGTTGCCGGTTGGCTTATTCGTTCTTGTTCACCACTTACAAAAAAGAATAATTTGTCTTTTACAACCGGGCCGCCGAGTGTTACTCCCCTTTGGTTTTGGCTGAAAGATGGTCTGGGTATGGTTAGCGTATGGATATTGTATCCTTGTAAGCCGGGACCTTTGAGGTAAGTATAAAGGGAGCCCTTAAACTGGTTTGTTCCGCTACGTGTTACCGAATTGATTCCTGCACCCGAAAAGCCGCCCTGCCTGACATCGTACGGAGAGATATTCACCTGAATTTGCTCAATGGCATCCAGACTTATTGGCTGCGAACTTGTTTGTCCGCCGAGAGTTCCTGCCAACCCAAAGGCGTTATTGAAATTTGCACCATCAACCGTAATATTATTGTACGAACCACTTCGTCCACCAATACTTTGTGATGGGCTTGAAGAAATTGTACTTTGGTTATTAGCGGTGGGCGTAAGTCGTGTAAAATCCTGAAGGCTCCGGCTCATAGTTGGCAATCTCTCTAATTGATTTCGGCTCACTACTTCCTGGCTACCGGTATGGCTGGTATTGAATACACGGTCAATCCTATTTCCGGTCACTACCACCTGGTCAAGCATCTTATCCTCCGGCAATAAATGCATATCAGCATTGAATACCTGCCCCAATAATAAGGTGATGTTGTCCTCCTCCTTCGGTGTGTAACCCACATATGAAACAGTCAATTTATAGGGTCCTCCTACCCTAAGGTTGGGGAGATTGTATCTACCTTCCCTCCTTGATGTTGTGGAATACCTTGTACCTGTAGGAATATGAACGGCAACAATGGTTGCTCCTTCTAAAGCTGCATTATTTTCACCCATAACGATACCTTGGATTTCTGATGTAGTTTCTTGCGCAAATAATGATGTTCCTAAAAAAAACATGGCCACTAATAGGGCCAACCGTTTAAACTTATGCATGGGGTTTTGATTTAATGAACAAAATTATATTTGGATTAATTCGAAAATTAAATCCGGGTAAAATTGTTATTAACATCTTGCTAACCACATCAATTTCCGTAAAAAAAATGAAAGGAAACGGATTCAGCTCTTAAAGGAAACGTGCTCATTTTCTGTCCCCTAACCATCAGAACCTCATCACCTCTCCCTGTACCGGAAAAATGACTTTCAGGTTAAGGGGATTGCTATCTTGCAGTTGTCTTTTTATAATCTTTTCATTGTCGCCGGTTGGTTTCAGATGAGTGATGACTATGGGTAATCCATCCATACTTTCATGGCCGGCTAACCTTGCCAATACATTCATTTCTTCCATCAATAACCGGGGAGTGAGATGGCCAAACAAAAGGTTATCGGGCTGCTCATTGGGGTAAGAAACTTCGATAAAGATAGCTTTTAGTTTACCGGCTTTAACGATGGGTGCCACAGCCTCCCAGAGCCTTTTCAATTGGCCTGATTTTTCTATGGCATCTGCTCCCGTATCGCCCAGGTACAATAAATATTCATCCTTAAAGCGTAGCAAAAAAGCAGTACTAACGTAGGGATTTACATGGCTCAAGCCAAATGCCCGCACACTCATTTCAGTTTGGGAAAGTTTGGTTTCCACGGCCGTATCAAGCGGTACATAGTGGTACTTGTTAAGCGTTGGTTTTTCACCTTCATCGGCAAAGTTTGCCCAACTTTCCCAGGTGAAATATTTTTCTTTCAGGATGTTGATGACGTATGGGAGCGCATAAATATTTTTGGATGTATCGTCGGGCGAATTAATGACAAGACCCGAAAGATGATCCAGATGACCATGCGATATCAGATATCCTTTTATATTTTTTCGGATAATTTCTGATGCACTTCCTGTAAAGGTTCCTTTTTTAATGGCTTTCTTTACTCCGGCATAAAGGGTTCCCGCATCCAGGCTCACATAATTTTCTGAATCTGCAGATGCCACCAGATACGCCGAAAGATTCCTTTCATCAATTCCACCCTTTACCCCAAGCGGCACAACTTTAAAGGTAGTAGTCTGACCATAAAGTACGCCTGAAAGAATAAAACACGACAGAACAGAAAATATAACTTTCATTGAAACTTATTTTCCGTCAAATTTCGGAAGATGATCTTTTTTAATCAAATAAGTTCTGCGAACAAAACTCGTCAAGCATTTCTTCGCCCCAAGACTGAAACCAGGTTAAACCCACATGGGAAACGCAGGGTACACATTTAACACAATCCTAATTTCGGAATGTATTGTTTTATATTGTTATCCGTATTTTCGGCTTTAATTACCAAACCCTAAAACTATGCACCGCCGGCTAATCAGTACCTGCTTGCTGTTATTCACTTCTTATGCTGTTTTTTCTCAAACAAAATTCACTATTAGTGGCTTCATTAGTGATGCAGGCAGTAAGGAGAAACTACGAAACGCTTCGGTTATTATTTCCGGAAAAACGATTGGCACCTCCAGCAACGATTACGGCTTTTATTCCATCACCCTGCCCACAGATAGTGTTACCATCGTATTTTCTTATTCCGGGTATAAATCTGAAACCCGACGGCTACTTTTGGACAGGAATATCCTGCTCGATGTATTGTTAGAGCCGGATGAATTGCTTGATGAAATTGTGATTTCTACAGAGGGCAAAAATGCCATCCAAAATACAACGCGGATGAGCACAATCGGCATTCCCATTGAAACCATTAAGGCGCTCCCTCGTTTTTTGGGCGAGGTGGATATCATTAAAGCAATCCAGATGCTACCGGGTGTACAGGCGGGCCAGGAGGGACAAAGCGGGCTGTATGTACGAGGCGGCGGCCCTGATCAAAACCTGGTTTTACTTGATGGCGTTCCGGTGTATAATGTATCGCATCTCTTTGGGTTTTTCAGTGTGTTTAATGCAGATGCGGTGAAGAGTGTGGAAATTATAAAAGGGGGATTTCCGGCCCGATTTGGTGGAAGACTTTCCTCTGTTCTTGATATACAAATGAAGGAGGGAAATAAAGAAAAACTACATGGTGAGGGCGGAATCGGAATTGTAGCCTCGCGTGTTACGCTTGAAGGCCCATTCAAAAAAGGAAAGCCTTCTTCATTTATGGTGAGTGCCCGCCGAACTTATATCGACATTTTGGCCAAACCGCTTATTCTTAGCCAGGGCGATGGAGAAGATGTGGGTTAT
>JBIQMB010000497.1:0-3232 GCA_044463745.1 Chitinophagaceae bacterium
ACACTATTTCTAAAATAGTTGATACCGACTTCAATATTTCATTTATCAATAAAATTGTAATTTTAGGTCATTCCTCTTCTACGAAAGAACTCGAAGAATTTGTCAATACTGCGAATATATTGGAATTATCAGAGCCTATTATTGATACAACAATAAACCTTAGGAGGTCTTATAAAATAAAACTACCTGATGCATTAATTGCAGCAACGGCACTTACAAAGAAACTAATAGTCGAAACAAGAAATACATCTGATTTTAAGAAAATCAATCATTTAGAAATAATGAATCCCTGGACATTGTAGTTTTTTGATTTGTATTCTCAGGCATTTAGGATTCCTGGCCCAACAATAATATAAGTACAAATGATCAATGGCGTTCTTTCTCCCAAATTGTGCTTCCAATGTAAGCCCTTTATGCCATGGCCGAAAGACTTAAATACCGATAACCTCCGGTGAAACCGGTTATACTGAATAAAATAGTTCAACAACCTTGAAAGGGGGTTGAATAATCAGAAGACATAAAATAAATAGAGGATTGAAGACAAAGCCAAATTCTATCAATTTAGATACATCTCAACGAAATATTCACAGAAACATGTTTTGTCAAATTTTCAACATTTATCGGTCAATTATATCTTTTCCGTTAATCTTATTATTACGAAGTTTCGGATTCAATTCTAATCAAAAATAATATCCTATAAATTTGACGAAATTTATCAATTCAAGTCTTAACTGCATGACAACTTTTCAGGAAAATATTATAAAATGCCTCAGCGAGGTAAAGGGTGCCGGAAAATTTGTAACCAATGGAGCTGTTGATTTTATCTTCCCTGAATTGCACATCGAGGGTATTGGCGAAATTGCTTTCCCTGTAAACGAAGTGCAGGCGAAGGCATTGATAAACGCGGCTCACAAAGCGCCTTTCGGGAAAGGAACTCAAACTATTTTGGACAAAAATGTGCGTAGCGGATGGGAGATAAACGCTGACAAACTGCTATTCAGCGGAACAGCCTGGAATAAGATTATAGAAAAAATCACAAAGACAATTAAGCCCATACTCGGCCTGGAAGATTGTGGCATAAAACCCAGCTTGTATAAACTGCTCATTTATGAACCTGGCGATTTCTTTCTTCCTCATCAGGATTCAGAGAAGGAGAAGGGAATGTTCGGCACTCTGGTGGTGTGTTTGCCATCGCGATTTAGTGGCGGCGAATTGGTGGTACGTTTTCAGGGAAATGAAGAAGCGGTGGATTTTTCAAAGGATACAAAAGATAACAAGTTCAGCTACGCCGCATTCTATGCCGACTGCGAGCACGAAGTTAAACCAGTGACCAACGGCTACAAAGTTTGCCTGGTTTATAATTTGATACAAGAGAGTTCCGAAAAAAAAGTTAGTCCAAAAACAATCAGCAAAAGCGTGAACCGCCTTGCCGATATTTTCAAAAACGAACCTGAACCGGCAAAACAAGTTCCATACATCATTTTGTTAGGACATCAGTACACGCCTGAAAACTTTTCTGAAGGCTCACTGAAACTAGATGATGGCGCGAAAGCTGAAATGCTTTTGGCCGCCGCGGCTAAAATCGGCTATTATGCCAAGCTTTGTCTGGTAACCTCCTTCAAATCAGGTATGCCTGAAATTGATTATGGATTCAGTTTTCGTTACGGCGAAGAGGTTGATGAAGACGCGGAGATGGCGGAGATTTATGATGAATCATTATACATTGAACATTGGGCTGACAACGAAATCCCATCTCTCGACTCGATTCCTTTTAACGAAGAGGACCTGATTACTTCCTTCCCTTTAGATGAAGAAGAGCCTATTATTAAAGAATCAGAAGGATATATGGGCAATTATGGCCCGGATTTGAATTACTGGTATCATTACGGCGCCGTCGCCATTTGGCCACACACAATCAATGCAACGTTTCTGAGAAAACAAGATACAGAATCCATATTGGCATGGATGAGCTTTTTCAACCGAAATCCTGACCAGCTAACGGAGGATGAAAGAGAGGCGATATTGGAATTAATGAAAAATGGACTGACTGAAAACCAACGGAAGAACCTCAATAACTTTAATGCTATTGCGGAATGGCTGATACTCCATAATGATCAACAGTTTCTTCTGCGTTTAGAAACCAGTATTTTAAAATCGTACTTTGTAAAAATAGACGCCAGCTATTGGATTGATCTTATAGAATTTTTGGGACCAGAAAATACCAATAGAATTTTCAATCGTGTGGGCGATGATATCAGTTTACCTGTTCTCGGGAAAATGCTATCCATTCTTCGTTTGCAACTTTCGGGGGATAAAGAAAACGCCCTTACTAGTACGCTTATCAATAAAATACCGGAATACTTTTCCGTGCTGTTGCTTTCAGAAAACGAAAAAGACTTTCCTCCCACAGAAAGTATCTTATCAGATTTGTTTGCAATAGAAAAAAAGATACCGCAGAACGAGGAGTGGATAAACAAATTAGCGGGCATCATTACTTCTTATCAAAAAAGAGATTATATCAACCGGGTTTTGATTCCCGCATTTACAGCGGATTTACCCCTTTCATCATTGCAACGGAAAGCCATGGCTTCTTGTGAGCAGCAACTTCAATTGAAGGCTGATAATGAGCCTCTCCCTCCCGTAGATTGGAGTAGAGAGTTTCCTGAAAAATCCCAATTTGCCACAACTCTGCAAATACTAAAAGATTTTATTGAATCACCCTTTCAGTCAGCAATGGATTTCAGAAAAAATCAACGGGAAAGAGAAAATCTGGAGTATGCCATCAACAAATCGGGAGTAGATTTAACAACGGAAACAATCCGAAAAGGCTCGCCCCATACCCTTCGCATTACCAAGACCATCGCCTCCTATCATAAAAAACTAAAAGAGTGGAAGGAAGATGTGGAAAGTTTGAAGAAGGTGAAGGAGGCGTTGGGAAGGTGAATGGATAGAGTGAAAAGGAACTGTATTTAAGGGAGAAGAAACAAACATCACTGATATGGTTGGTGAAACACTAATAATAGAAGCTAAAAGATGCTTACTTCAATTCAACACCCTTCGGGTTGCTTAAAAGTTCACACTAAATCCCCGATATCATCAGGACTTTTCAATATTCAACCCCTTTCTGAGTATGGGAGAGCTCATCAATAACATTGAGTAATCGAATTGAACATAATTCTAATTAGGGTCTGCTGAATAAATATGAAACTTCGTAGTGTCGTGCATTTTAATG
>JBIQMB010000498.1:0-3227 GCA_044463745.1 Chitinophagaceae bacterium
AGCGAGACGCTTGCGACTGAACGAATCTGGCGGACAATATTTTTCTGGTAAGAAAAATCCTTTGCGGTCGTTGCGTCGTTGCGTGATCCATTTCCCTTGCGTGTAAAAGCCTCACGTCAAGACCTTAAAGAAGGAAGCAAAATCTGCGTTGAAAGCTGCATCCGTCCCCCTCGATTAGGCCGGACTACCCAAGAGCGTAAGTCAAGCCGATCGGCAATAATCGAAGGTACATCTAATGTCAAGCTTCGCCATAACGCAGCATCATTCCCCCCCCTCCTAAATCACCACCTTGGAAGCTTCTTTAATATTTTTGAATCCACTGAAGCACCAAGTCCGGCACCGGTGGGAAGAGTAATTTCTCCATCTGTTTTGTACTGAATGCCGCCGCATACGAAATCCTTCGTAAACATAAGCGGCGTGTCGAAATCATAATATTTAATACTGGGCGAAGACAAAGACAGATGCGCATTAGCCGTCATACCGATGCGTGATTCCATAAAACCACCCACCTGCATTTCCATCCCGGCTTTCTCTGCAAGCCTGATGATTTTCAGCGCCCTGAATATACCGGACGACTTGCCCAGCTTAAGATTGAATTTATCACACGATCCGGATTCTATCAATCGTTTGGCATCGTGCTCGTCAATACAGCTTTCATCAGCCATAATGGGTACGGGACTTTTCTTGCGCAGCTTTTTAAGTTCAGTCCATGCCCATCGCGGAATCGGCTCTTCGCAATATTGAATATCCAGTTCCGCCATTCCCTTCAACGCTTTGGCAGCATCTTCAGGGCTCCATCCCTGGTTGGCATCAATTCTCAGCTTAATTTTTTTACCCACCGCCTTGCGAATGGCATTCATGCGTTCAATATCCTCTTCCGGTTTGCCACCTAACTTCACTTTGATAATCTGAAATCCTGATTTCTTTAATTCCGCTGCATGCTGCGCCATTTCGTCCGCATCGCCCAGACTGATGGTGTAGTCAGTAATAATTTTTTTGTTCTTTTTCCCTTCCAGAAATTTATACAAAGGTTGACCGGCCTGCTGCGAAGCAATATCATACATCGCCATATCGAAAGCACTTTTGATACTGGTATTGGCATAGATTATTTTGTCCATGATCGCATGGTTATCTTCAATAGCCGTGGCGTCCTTCCCCTTCAACCCTTGAGCCAAATATTGACCTACTTCAAAACAAGTAGACTGGCTTTCGCCATTGATGGTCATAAAAGGGCTACACTCGCCGGTGCCGGTTAACCCGCTAACTGTTTTAATGGTTACAACAATATTGTCGGCATTGTAAATGGGGCCGAGCGATATGACAAAAGGTTTCTTAAGCGGTATGCTTAATTTGTAAATGCTGATTTGTTTTATTTCTGTTTCCGTTTTCATTGTTTGATTTTAAAAACGCGCCAATAATTTAAAGTTGATTAATCGGGGTGTCAGTCTGTTGGGAATGCTAAATGTATTGTTTGCAAAATCTTTTACCAACTGATAGGAAATGACATTGGCTCTGTCAATGACATTAAACAATTCCAGGCTTGCCCAAATATTTTCAAAGGAACGAAATGGTGAATGAGCCCTGCGAGCAGATCTTTCGCTGAGTAAAAGTGTGCTGAATCCTACATCAATCCTGAAATAAGGATCCAGGATTAGTGCATTTCGAAATCGCGGATTATCCGGAATGCTATAGGTCATGTTGCTGCCATAAATCATGTTTAGATGCACCTTGAAATTTTTATTCGTACTCAGATAATCCTGCAAAAATAATCCTACAGTTATCAATCGGTCACTGGGTCGCCTTATCCAACCAATATCATGTCGCGTACTGTCTGCCACTACCTGGTCTTCAGTATCCGCAGTAATGGTTTCTCCTGCCGCATTGGTGTAAATAAAATAATGATCGTTTTTCAGGTTTTCCATCGTACGGCTTACATTGATGCTTAACCAACTTTCAGCATCCTTTACCAACTCTGTAAACACACGGGTTTCGATACCTGCGGCATAGGCTCTGGCATTATTTTCACCCGAATAGAGCAACCGCAGGTTTTCCAGATCATAGGAAACGACATCGCGCAAACTCTTATAATAAGCCTCGGCTGTAATGCGGAGTGGCCTTTCTCCATACTTTGTATTATAATCGACACCTGCTGTGAATTGAGTACTCTTCTGCGCCTTCAGGTTTTTATTGATGCTCCCATCCGGCCGCCGCATTTCACGGTAAAAAGGAGGTTGGTCATACACTCCGCCAGAAGCCTTGAACACGATATCCCGCTTCCAGTCGGGTTTATAACTGATGAGTGCTCTTGGACTCACCAGCATCTCCCCATTCAGGTCGTTATAATTAAATCTTACGCCAGCCTGAATCATGAAGTCATGTTTTTCATTTCCCAGTCGGATATTATCCTGAACAAAACCATTTAACCGGTTTGATTCCAACCTGCCATTGGATTGCAAAAAACTTTTCAGTGTGAAATTTCCGGGAGTATAAGGAAGAGAATAGCCCGCACTGTCGATCATTTCCCATTCGTACAGTTTATCTTTAATAGACTGGCTCTCCCACCCTGCTCCCCACTGAATAAAGTGATTGGCTTTGCTCAGACTTCCTTTGTGGCTGACATTGAAAATCTGGATATTGAGCTCATTGCGCGCGTAATTCTGAAACACGCCGGCACCCAACGGATTTACGATTTTTCCGAATTCAGGTTTGGTTTTATCAAAGGCTCTTTCGCCAAAAAGATAGGCACCAAGAATGTCAAAGTTTTCATTTTCCCGATCATCGTACTTACTCAACAGCCACTTTAATTTCAGATCTTTATTGATGGTGTGATTGAGTGTAATTCCGCCCAGATTGCTGCGATACCGGTCTCGTTCCTGTCCTTCAAAGTAAATGTCAAGGCCAAGATTCATCGTAAAAATAGGTGTTACGGCGGCTGATGATTTTTGTGCTGATTCCGGAATCAATTCAAAAGATGAAACCGAGACGATGCCCAGCGCTTCTAATTTTAGTTTTTTTGAAAGTTGCCACGTCAGATAGGTTTGCAGATCAGATGCAGAAGGTACATAATTACCTTTGGTTTCCTGACTGGCTAATAGGTTCCGGTTGGTTTTGGTGCGTACACCCGCCAGCCAGGTAAAAGATTTATTTAACGAACTTCCCTCCAGATGAAATCCCTGTTCTAACAGACTGATGTAAGCCGAGCCGCCAAACCTTTTGGGCTCTTTATA
>JBIQMB010000499.1:0-3221 GCA_044463745.1 Chitinophagaceae bacterium
CCCAACCTTTTTTTGAATATCCTCGAACATTAGGACATGAATTGTCGGGGGACTTAGTATCAGTAAACAATGCACCTGGATTCAGAGAAGGCGAAGCAGTTACCTTTATACCCTATTTCAATTGTGGAATTTGTATTGCCTGTAGAAATGGAAAGTCAAATTGTTGTAGCAAACTGAAAGTATTTGGCGTGCATCAAGAAGGGGGCATGGTGGAGTATCTTTCGGTTCCTTCATCTTTATTAGTTCATGGCAACGAACTAAGTTATGATGAGCTGGCATTGGTAGAACCATTGTCTATAGGGGCTCATGGAGTACGCAGAGCTAATATAAAGCAAGGTGAAAATGTTGTAATTATTGGAGTAGGCCCAATCGGTCTTGCTTCTGCGATGTTTGCCAGGTTGAAGGGAGCGAATGTTATTGTCCTGGACATTGATAATTTTCGGCTGGATCATTGCAAACGTGTTTTTGGTTTCCAGCATACCATAAATGTGACTGAAGCTGATGTGGTTAATCAGTTAAGAGTGCTTACAAAAGATGATATGCCTACAGTTGTAATAGACGCTTCTGGAAATTTACAGGCGATAAATGAAGGATTCAAATATATGGCGCATGGTGGCAGATATATCTTAGTGGGGTTACAAAAAAATAATATTGTTTTCTCTCATCCTGAATTTCATAAGAGAGAAGCAACTTTAATGAGCAGTCGGAATGCAACCAGGCAAGATTTTGAATTTGTTATAGACCAGATAAAAAACAGACAAATTAATATTGATGGATTCATTTCTACATATGTAGAGTTTCATGAGATAAAAAAAGAGTTCTCAAAATGGTTACCACCTAATTCGGGCATTATTAAAGCGATGATTAAAATACCTTAAATACGCCAAATTTTATAAGAATTTTAACGCAATGCACCCATTTTTAATTTTTGAACTATTTGGAGTATAAGCGGTCTGCTTATTTATTTTGAATAATCTCTCTCTTAAACTTCAATAAGATCTAATTGGTCATAATGATTTTTTTTGAAAGCCATCGGTGTCACCATCTTTATTAATTTAAATTGATGGTTAAAATGAGAAATGCTATTATATCCGCAGCTGTAACAAACCTCACTTGGCTGGAGATCGTCTTCGATCATCAATTTACATGCCTGGCCGATTCTTACTTCCATTAAGAATCTTATGTAGGTTTTTCCGGTTTTTTCTTTGAAGAAACGACAAAAGGAATGCGTACCCATGTTCACGATCTTTGCTACATCATCCAGCGATATACTTTCATGATAATTTTGGAAAGTGTATTCCAATACTTGCTTTAACCTACTGTTTGGTGCATGTTCTGCATTTAGCATATACCCCGCCGATGCAAGTATTTCAAATTCCGGTCTCTCTGCGATAATCTGCAACATATTTAGCAGGTTGATTAGTTTCCGGCAATTTTCTGATTCCGGTAGTCCATCCATAATCTGTACAATATCCTCACGTGTTTTACCCTGAAGTTTTAGCCCACGTCTCGAAAGTTGCAAGACTTTTTCAATTCCGCGGGTTTCAGGTAGTCTAAAAAATTCTGTACCCAAAATATCGGGTATGAAGAGAACGACTCCTGCCTCACCGGGTTTGTTGGTTTTTTTTTGAATATATTTTTCTTCGTGGATAAAAGAATGGGGAATATAAGGTCCAAGCAGCACAACGTCGCCGCTTTGAAACTGACCGATGTAATCACCAATAAGCCAGGTACCTATACTTTTTCTTATGTGTAACAATTCGTATTCCGCATGATAATGCCAATTGTTAATCATATTAAAACCAATGTCTTTCCTAACTACGAAAGAACTGCCTATTTCAGGGATTGCTTTTCTTAAGCTGGGTTTCATTTTGTAGACATTTTAAAATATTTCTAATACCATCGGTAAGTTATTATTTTAAAATGGTCTGGCCAAATTTTGGAATAAATTTTTTGCCTTGAGACATTGACTCCCATTGTTTTAGAGAAAAAGTGCACCATGAAAATAAAAGTGCAAACCCTCAGATTTTTACCTGATTTTTTTATTGCTAAATGAAAGGTTTTACGCATATTGTTTGGTATATTAGCAGCTAATAAAAAACGTAAGAAAAATGCATACCTTATCCAGGAATGGATTGAAAAACATCAATTCTGATAAGATACAATTCCCTAATGAAAGATTACTTGCTCTACCTGAAAAAGTTTTACAATTTGGAACAGGAATGCTTTTAAGAGGACTCCCGGATTATTTTATTGATAAAGCAAATAGCCAAGGCGTATTTAACGGGCGAGTGGTTGTGGTTAAGTCCACTTCACGGGGTGATACATTATCTTTTACGAAACAAGATAACCTCTATACAACAATTGAACGCGGCTTGGCCGACGGGAATCTTATTGAAAATAGAACAATTAATTCTAGTATAAGCAGGGTGCTTAACTCCAATACAGAATGGCGTACAATTCTTAATTGTGCATTAAATCCTGACTTGAAAATTATCATTTCGAATACTACAGAAGTTGGTTTAAAACTGGATAAAAATGATCAGATTAGAAAATCTCCGCCCTGCTCCTTTCCTGGCAAATTATTGGCTTTTTTATTTGAGCGCTATAAAGTTCTAAATGCGAAAAAGGGAAGTGGATTTGTAATTATACCAACTGAACTCTTGCCTGATAATGGCGAGCTACTTAAGTCGGCGGTGATTGAATTAGCTATGATCCATGATTTGGAAGATAAATTTTTATCCTGGCTTGATCGGGAAAATTATTTCTGTAACTCACTTGTTGACAGAATTGTTATAGGGATGCCTTCTGATTACGAAAATAATCGTATGATTGAAGAATTTGGATTTGTTGATGAATTATTAACTGTAACAGAAATATATCGTTTATGGGCGATACAGGAATCCAGCCCTGTTGTGAAAGAACTACTGCCTCTTTGGAGAGTAGATGAAGCGGTTAAAATTGAGCCTGATATTGAACTTTTTCGTGAATTAAAAATGAGATTTTTAAACTGCACTCATATTCTTTTGAGCGGAATTTCTTTCTTGAGTAAGGTTGAAACAGTCAGAGATGCTATGAAAGATGAACTGATTTTTTCTTATATGAATACCTTAATGTACGTGGAAATTAATGAGGCCTTTTTGATAGAAGCTGCAAAAGATGTGAGAGATCATTACATACGTGATGTTCAGGATCGATTTAGTAATCCTTATCTTAATCAT
>JBIQMB010000500.1:0-3220 GCA_044463745.1 Chitinophagaceae bacterium
CCTCCTTTTATTTCTAAATGAACATCCGGCTTTCTTATCTTTAAGTCTTTAAATATTTGTTCAGACATGGCATAATCATAATGCTGCCCTGTATGGACAATTATCTCTTCATGAATCCCGGACAAGACTTTTGATAATGGTGCAAGCTTTACAAATTGAGGTCGTGCACCGACGATCGAAAATATTTTCATGAATTAAATAGTTTTTTCACCACGATGGCCTCCAAAGACTTATGGATACCATCGTGGTGGACGTAATCAGTATAGCGGGCTTTTCGTAGTTTTATTAAATTTTTTCACTTGTTTTCTTACTGCCCTTGTAGCCTCTTTGTGCTAAAGTAGAAGAAAATTCCTGATACTCCGGTATGTTTTGGATAGTGCCCGGATCAGCAATTTCACAACCGGTAGAACAGGTTTTGGCCATTCGCTGCACGTCTTCAAATTTCACTTTATTGTATTCGTCAAATGCATAGTTCCCATTGTAGAAGTTGATTAGACCCATCAGTTCATACGCCTGCCCTTTTTCCATGGCTACAAAACTTTCATAAACGAAGTCAATAAACGCTGATTTGGGTTCCTCGGTTCCTTTACCGATACCTGCATATTTCTTTGCGCTTTTTTCAAATTTGTTCCGATTGTAAATGTTGGCTGCATCAAAAATTCCTTTCACACCTGGAGCCGACTCTATTTCATTAAATCTATCCATATACTCTTTATGGGCAGAACAAATGATCACATAATCTGCAAAATCGAGTGCCTTTTTCAAATCGTGAGTCAAATGATCCTGCTGTTTAAAATGCAGGAGATTTTGATCGTCATCTTTTACATAAGGATCATGCATCAGATAGTCAATATTATTATCTCTTAAATAATTTGCCAGTACAAGGGTGGGGGAGTTACGGGTGTCTTCTGAATTGAAACGATAGGCTACTCCCAATAAAGCGATTTTTTTATCTTTAAGATCTCCAAATTCTTTCTCAGCCTGTTTGAACGTGTGTACCGGTGACGAATCATTGATGAGTCTTGCTTCAAGAATAAGGCTCGTAGAAGTGTCATTGCCCTTTTGTGATCCCCTCCACCACAGTAGGATTCCATCCTTGGGAAGACAATGGCCGCCAACGCCCAACATCGGTACCAGCACACCGCCGCTCGGAACCGCATTGGGGTCGTTTGTAGCGTTATCAGTCTGCGCTAATTTTTTGTTTACACTGTCTCTTACTTTGTAAAAATCTATGTTGTGCTCATCGCAATACCGAACAATTTCTGTTGAGAAGGCAATCCGGACGTCTCGGTAGGCATTTTCTAAGGTTTTGACGATTTCTGCTGTCAGGCTGTTCGTTTGATATACCTTGCCGTTGGTTACAATGTGATCATATAGTTTCGCAATAAGTTTTGGAGTTTCGGGATGTAATCCTCCCGCCAGTTTATCCGCATCACGAATCCTCTCAACCAATCGGCCCGGCATTACCCGGTTCGGACTGTTGCCTAATAGAATATTCTTTCCTTCTTCAAGACCATATTTTTTAAAATGTTCCCTGAACAATGTATCCATCGTGGTAGGAGCCAGGGTGGATTCAAAAATAACCAGGGGTATTTTTCCTTCCGGCTTCTTTTGCAGTGCTTCGGCTAATTTTTCAAGCCCGCCAAACATAGGGCCATAGTCCGGATCAAAACCGCCTTCATCCTTATCTGTCTGAATGGAAACAAGAATTACATCAGCATCTGAAAGATCATTAAAATCATGGCTTGCCGAAAGCAGTCCGTCTTGAACAGCCTGGCGCGTAAGATCATCGAGCTCAGGCTCGATACCGCCAATTACCGACTTTCCGCTGTTGATAGAAGCCACCTTCCACCCGGAGTTAATTGAATTTCTTTGAACTACCAGAACTTTAGCCGGTTCATCGGTTCCGATTTTTATTTTTGCATGCGCCAACATCGCAGCCATAGGCATACCTACAATGCCCGGCCCTATGACGCCGATTTTTTTTACTTCCCAATTTTCAACCCTAATAGGTGCTAAATTAATTTCCATTTCTTTGTTAGTTTGTTTAAGTTTTGGTTTAAAATGTTGCTATTATAAGTCAATAAACTGACGATGCCAAAGCTCAAGAGATAATAATCCCCAGAGCCCACGTCCGAATGGCTGTTCAGAATTTACAATCTTTTCAATATAATCTGTGTCGATCATATTTCTTTCTCGTGCTTTCTGTGACAAGAGGATGTCAAGGATAAAGCCTTTGGCTTTATTTTTTGACCATATATGAAGCGGTACCGGAAAACCCATTTTGTCCTTTCTGTTCAATATGTCTGGCGGCATTATATTCCTAATGGTTTTCTTCAACAAATACTTTAACTCTCCTCCTTTAAATTTCATTCCTGCCGGCATAGTGGATATCAGGTCCACAATACGCCGATCAAGCAATGGCACCCTCGATTCAATGGATACGCTCATGCTTACCCTGTCTTCTACCTGTAGCAGGCCGGGAAGACTTCCATACATATCAAAATGAGTCATTTTATTAAAATAACTCTTCGTATCCGGATGGTTGAAGTTTGCCCGAAACCTTTCAAAAATCTCTTCATTCCCGATTTCATTTAGAAAGTCGGCTCTAAAGAAATTGCGAATGGAGCTCATTCTGTTGAGCAATCTGAAATACCTGCGATCCATAGGCTCGAAAGCTTCCGCTTTCCAAAAGCTTTTCAACATCGGAAGATATTGCTTCAAGGAAGGCAAATTAGGTAAAATAGACTCAAGAGATACGATGTGTTCTCCTTCCTCGTTTGATTCAAATATGGCACCCTTAATCGCCTGCTCGAGATAAGCAACCAGGTAACGGGTGTAGCCGCCAAATATTTCATCTCCGCCTTGCCCGCCAAGCACTACCTTAACATGCTCCGATGCCAGCCGGGAAACAATATACTGAGGAAAAACTCCCGGACCTGCCACCGGTTCATCCAGATGATAAATCAAGGTGGGCAACAGATCAATGAACTCCTGTTCGGTCGGAAACACCTCATACATTTCCGCTCCGGCTTTCTGTGCGGCTATCCTTGCATATTTTAGCTCGTTGAACTCCGGGCCTTCTTTAAAAGCTCCGCTAAAAGATTTTAACGGCTGGTCTAGAAATTTTGCAGCCAAAATAGTCACAAGAGACGAATCTATGCCTCCGCTAAGATAGGTTCCTATCGGAACGTCGCTCCTTAGCTGTTGTGAGATCGTT
>JBIQMB010000501.1:0-3220 GCA_044463745.1 Chitinophagaceae bacterium
ACCAATACCCATAAAAGCGCGCTTGGCAAGGCGCATGAGATTTCGATGATCAAGCGGGGCATCTGTAGCTACCACAATCATGCATGAGCCATCTGCCTGTTTAAGAATCTGATTGGCAAAGCTGAACTTTTTTAATTTTTTCCCCGCCTATATCCCGTCTATATTCAACACTCCTCCAAAATTAGATTGAACGATGACGCCAATGGTGTATCCTCCAAGCGAAGCAGGAAGTTTTCGGGATGAAGTGCCAATACCTCCTTTGAATCCGAAACACATGGTACCTGTTCCTGCGCCCACATTTCCTTCAGCAGTGTTATCTGCTGTTGCGTTCTTGATCGCCTTTAAAACATCATCTTCGGTAACATGCATTCCACGGATATCATTGAGATAACCATCGTTTGTTTCGCCCACAACAGCGTTGACAGACTGCACCTTTTCATTACCGGATTGGGAAAGTGTGTATCTGATCACCGCATTCATAGCTGTACCTACGGCCAGGGTATTGGTGAGTATGACCGGGGTTTCCAGATTGCCGAGTTCGTTCACTTGTGTACTGCCTGCTAATTTGCCAAAGCCGTTTCCTACGTAGATCGCCGCCGGTATTTTTTGCTGAAAAATGTTTCCTTCATAAGGCAGTATCGCCGTGACACCGGTTCGGATGGAGTCGCCTTTGATCAGGGTTGTGTGGCCAACTTTTACCCCCGGTACATCGGTAATACTGTTGAGCGCTCCGGTAGGTAACACGCCGGGTTGAAAGCCGTAATCCCTTAATCTTTTAGTATGTTGTGCATCGGTCATGAGTTGAGAAAATAGAAGTAATAGTAAGAAAATAATTTTGCGGGACATATTCTTAAAAATTTTTGTTACGAAAACTGCAACCCTGAAAATCAAAAATACCATTTTTGTTTTCCGAGAAAAATATATTATAAGCTGTCATGATATAATTTATTATCCTTTCGTTGCACAGCATGAACACAAACGCGCTGATGAAATTGCGCCGGAGCAGCGCTCCTCGCCTGTGCCATGGTATCATTCTCTGAAAAGTGCCCCTTAAATTTTGGCAAAGCAGTCAGAAAGGTCTTTCTTAGATAAAAAAAATAAAATACTTTACAATGTGGTTAAAGTCTAACTTTGTCTATTTTAAAATTTTATAAAGCTGTTTTTGGTAAAAAATGAATAATACATATCATGATTTGGTCGACCAGACCTTTAATTTCCCTCAGGAAGATGTAGATTTGAAAGACGGATATTTACAATTCAATGGGGTGGATGTAAAAGCCTTGATTGATAAATATGGTACTCCACTTAAATTCACTTATCTACCTAAAATAGGGATGCAGATTAACAAGGCGAAGGACATGTTTGCCAAAGCCTTTAAAAAATATAAGTACGAGGGACAGTATAATTATTGCTACTGTACCAAGAGTTCACATTTTTCATTCATCGTTGAGGAGGCGCTGAAGCACAATATTCATTTGGAAACTTCCTATGCCTACGATATCGATATTATACAAAGCCTATACAATCGAAAAAAAATAAATAAAGAGAAGTTTATTATTTGCAACGGTTTTAAGGATAAAAAATATACCCGATCTATCGCCCGGCTTATCAATTCGGGTTTCAACAACGTTATTCCTGTTCTGGATAATAAAGAGGAACTGGCCACCTACCGTAAATCCATTCGCAGACCTTTTAAAATAGGCATTCGGGTAGCTGCGGAAGAGGAACCTTCCTTCCCGTTTTATACTTCACGGCTCGGTATCAGGCAAAGAGATATCCTTGAGTTTTATGTAGATGAAATTGAAGGCTATGAAGACCGGTTTCAACTAAAGATGCTTCATATCTTTCTTAATAAGGGGATAAAGGACGATATTTATTATTGGAGTGAACTCAATAAGGTCATCAACCTTTATTGTCAGTTGAGGAAGATATGTCCTGAACTCGATTCAATCAATATTGGCGGTGGTTTTCCCATCAAGCATTCGCTGGGTTTTGATTACGATTATCAGTTTATGATCAACGAAATTGTTCGTAACATAAAGTCTGCCTGTAAAAAGAGTAAGGTTCCGATGCCGAACATATTTACTGAATTTGGAAGCTATACCGTTGGAGAGAGTACAGCAAATATTTACAGCGTCATCGGCGAAAAGATGCAAAACGACCGTGAAACCTGGTATATGATCGACTCTTCTTTCATTACCACCCTGCCCGATACCTGGGGGATAGGCGAAAAGTTTTTGATGCTGCCGATTAATAAATGGGATAATGAATACCAGAAGGTAAAATTAGGCGGTATTACCTGCGATAGCAATGATTACTATGATAGCGAGGAGCATATTAATGAAGTGTTCTTGCCTAAACTCGGGAATACAGAACCATTGTACGTGGGCTTTTTCCATACAGGGGCTTATCAGGATCAGATAAGCGGATATGGCGGTATCAAGCATTGTCTGATTCCTTCTCCGCAACACATTCTGATAGATAAAGACAAAAATGGAAAGTTAGAGGACTGGGTTTATGCGCGCCAGCAATCAGCCCAATCTATGTTGAAAATATTGGGATACAAATAAAAAAAAATCCTGTAAGACAAACTGCCTTACAGGATTTTAATCCATCCCTAAACCTTACTGTACGGTGATTTCTTTAGGTAATACCTTTACTTCTTCTTTGATCGGAAGGGTAAGTACCAATACTCCATCTTCGTATTTAGCATTGATACCTTCAGCATCAATTTTTTCATCAAGGGTAAAGGATCTGCTAAACGAACGCAATGAGAATTCTTTCTTAACCTGCTTTTTCGATTCGTCTTCTTTTTTCTCAGCTTCATCAAAAGCAATGGTCAGCAATTGGTTATCCAAAGAAATTTTAAAGTCTTCCTTCTTTCTTCCCGGTACCAATAGTTCTACCTGGAATTCATCCTTGGTTTCATAAATGTTGGCAGGAGGAAAAAACGAGTTTGTAGCTTTTGGAGCGTCTTTCCAAAAATCGCCCAAAAATTCGCTGAGCGAATTATAGGCCGGTTGTGTGATTTGAAATCTGGTCATATCTTTTTCTTTTTTTTAGTTTTAAACTATCCCTCTATTGTCAAAATAAATACCAGCGGAAAAATGAAAGGATTTATGCGACAAAATGACACTTCGAGGCAATTTGAGGTGACAAATTAACAAAAACATCAAAAAATCACTGACTTTTTTAATGATTTGATTCGTAAATTTGCAAC
>JBIQMB010000502.1:0-3219 GCA_044463745.1 Chitinophagaceae bacterium
AGAGCAGCAAGGGGATTGTTTTTTTCAAAACCTTTAAAGTTTATTCAGGGATGAAATTAGTATAAAAATAATTGCGGAGAATGCTTCACGAAAAAATGCTTGGCGTAAGTGTAAAAAAAATTTTTTTATGAGTAATAAGTATGCGACTTTAATACAAAAGATTAATAGCCTAAAGTATAAGGTATCAATAGGGAAAGATCCATGGTGAAAGGCGGATTTTACTGATTCTGACCAAAGCAGCGTAACTTTGTCCCTCATTTATATATAGAAAATACTCCATGCCAATCACGCCATCCGAGCAAGTCAGAGAATACTTTGAAAAAAATATAAAAGAGCCGGTATTAAATTTTGAAAAGCTTCCAAAATCTGGCGGAGACCGTATTTATTTCCGGGTAACCACTTCGGCCGGGAGCTATATTGCTACATACAATGATAACGTGAAAGAGAATGAAACTTTTTTTTATTTCACAAGTCATTTCAGATCGATTCATGCGCCCGTACCCCGAATACTGCATATCGACGATGATAAAAAAATGTATTTGCAGGAAGACCTGGGGCATACTTCGTTGCTCAATGAGCTTGAAAAACATGGTGAAAACGATTATGTACTTACACTCTTTAAAAAAAGTCTGAAAGCGTTGGCTCACTTACAAATTGGTGCTGATGCGCAGTTGGATTATTCACGTTGTCTCACTTCCGTTGAATTCGGTAAACAAGCGATTTTGAGTGACCTGCTTTACTTCAAGTACTATTTTCTCGACACATTGAAAATACCCTACGAGAAGGAAAAATTATTAGACGATTTTGAGGCATTAAGTAATTATCTGACACATGTGGAATTAAAATATTTTATGTTTCGCGATTTCCAGAGCAGAAATATTTACATTCAAAATGATGAAGTGTTTTTCATAGATTATCAAGGAGGTATGAAGGGAGCGCCCCACTACGATGTAGCCTCCATGCTATGGCAGGCACGAGCCAATCTTTCTAACAATTGGAAAGAAACACTCCTGGAATATTACATTGAATGTGTTTGCAAAATCTTAGATAAGCCCATTGATAAAAGCCGTTTTATTTACCAGTATAATGGTTATGTTTTGATCCGCATTTTACAAGTGCTCGGTGCTTACGGGTTCAGAGGATTGTTCGAAAGGAAAGCTCAGTTTTTAACCAGCATTCCCCTGGCGCTTCAGAATCTGAAATGGTTCATTTCGCATAACTCTATCGGGATTGCCATGCCCGAATTTGAGCGGTTAATGAAATTGGTAGTGGATGATGAAATTGTAAATCGTTTTGTGCCATTGCAGGCGGATTCATCCACTCCTTTGATTTTGAAAATCAATAGTTTTTCGTACAAAAAGAGCGGAATACCGAAAGATGTAAGCGGAAACGGTGGTGGATTTGTATTTGATTGCAGAGGCATTCTGAATCCGGGACGCCTGGCAGAATTTGCGGATTTGACAGGAAGGGATAAACCGGTTATGGATTTTCTGGAACAAAAAACCGAAATGCCTGAGTTCTTAAATGGGGTGTATAATGTAGTGGATATAACCGTTGAAGATTATATTATAAGAGGCTTCTCTTCCTTAATGATTTCGTTTGGGTGTACGGGAGGCCAGCACCGAAGTGTTTATGCCGCAGATGCACTAGCGAGATATTTGCGAAATAAATTCAAGGTGAAAATTGAATTAGATCATTTCGAACAAAACATTCATGAAGTATCCGGATTTTGAAAATTCTGATGATAGAAAATAAGCAGGTATGAAAGGTATGATATTGGCTGCAGGTCTTGGCACACGCTTGAAACCGTTTACAGATAAGCATCCCAAGGCGTTGGCAGTTGTAAATGGCAAAACACTATTGCAAAGAAATATTGAATATCTAAAATCATTTGGCATACATGAAGTCATCATAAATGTGCACCATTTTGCAGAGCAGATATATGAGCATTGCCGGGAAAATAAGGGATTTGGCGCCCATCTGACTTTTTCAGATGAAACAGATGAGGTGTTAGAAACAGGAGGCGGACTTTTAAAAGCAGCATGGTTTTTTAAAAGCCATGGACCATTTGTATTAATGAATACCGATGTGTTAACTGATTTAGATCTCGCTGCAATGGTCGATTTTCATTTGAGTGAAAAACCGATGGCTACCCTGGCTGTTTCGAAAAGAGATACTTCCAGGTATTTTCTTTTTGATAAATCTGACAGGCTTTGTGGATGGGAAAATGTGAAAACAAAAGAACAGAAAATAAGCAGGCAAACCGACTATTATATCGCAAAGGCTTTTAGTGGCATTCAGGTTATTTCAGATGAAATCTTTGATATGATAGATTTGAGAGGTAAGTTTTCAATGGTAGATGTTTATTTGCATATTGCAAAAACACGCTCCATCCTCGGGTATGACCATACCGGTCGAAGGTTTATTGATGTTGGTAAGCCGGAAAGCCTTGAGCAAGCCGGTAAACTCTTTGAATAATTGCAGTAGTAATAAGGCAATAACTATCTAATAGCAGTCTTGAATACTTACTACAGTTATTGTATGAGAAATGGGATTGATTACCCAGCCATTTTTCTTTTACCTAAGGACTTCTGGCTCTTAAAATCAAATATGGCCGTCAGTGCAATGGCTCCATAGATACCCAGAGCAATGGTATAAAACAGACTGCTTAGGTTACTCTGAACAATTGTAAAGTAGGCTGCAAGAACGATGGTGACTGCGGATAATAACGCCAGAATCAGCAAGGTGAATTTTAAGTTTTTCATAATAATATTGTTTATAAAACAATGATGGATCTGGTTTTATTGAACTTTATTGATAATTATAACCGTAGTTATAATTGGATATTTGGGTTTTTAGACTTTAAAGTTAACGCAATATAGAAGAAAATATTTTAGAAAAACATTTTTTTTCTAATTAAATAACAAATCCATGCTTGCTATAATGTAAAAACTTCAATGCTTACTAAGAAAGGTGCAATAATAATGCCGCAACAGGTGAAATTTGGCATATATAAACGTAAATTAAATATGTAGATCGTAATGCATTAAATAAAAATTTACTTTATTTTTGGGTACTTCCCTTTAGAGAACACAAGATTTTACTAAATAAGAATTATATGAAGCATTTAAACAAATTCTTTATGGGGATGTTACCCCTGTTTATTTTATTGCCGTTCACGCAGTTGTTTTCTCAGTCTTTTTCTAACACGCAAACAAC
>JBIQMB010000503.1:0-3218 GCA_044463745.1 Chitinophagaceae bacterium
ATGAGGGGAAGGGGCAAGATGATTATCTTGCTCCCTTTCTACTCTACCGGGAGACCTTCTCATGACGTCCGGCGGAATGACGTTAGAGTCCTTTAAGGTTGCACGCACTTGTTGTCGAAAAGGAAAATCCAACAGGTTGAGCGGAGGGTGGCCCCTGTCCGGATTATGCGAGTTCCAACTAAGATTTTTCATCCTCATCATCCTGATCTCCTACATCGTCTGACTCGGGTAACTGATCCATAGCACCTTGCGTTTGATCCGGGATGGATTCTATTTTCTTCAACCTTCGTTGTATAGCCCTCGTTCTGACCCCGATTACATTATCAAGCTGATTTAGCCCTGTCTGGATATTTGCCTGCGCTTTGCCCAACATACCTCCAAACTTCTCAAACTCATTTTTTACTTCGCCAAGTATCTGCCATACTTCGCTGCTTCTCTTCTGAATAGCCAGGGTTTTAAAACCCATTTGCAAACTGTTTAGAATGGCTCCCAGTGTGGTCGGCCCTGTGACAATCACCTTGCAATCACGTTGCATTTCTTCCAACAATCCGGCCTGCCTGATTACTTCCGCAAAAATCCCTTCAAAGGGCAGGAACATGATGGCAAAGTCAGTTGTATTTGGCGGATCGATGTACTTAGTACAAATATCTTTTCCCATCTTTTTAATCGTATTGAACAATTCTTTTTGCGCCTGGGTTATTTCGGATGGATCCCCTTCATCATAAGCATGCTGAAGTTTCTCATATACGTCCTTTGGAAATTTAGCATCCACCGGTAGCCAAATGCTTTCCTGATGATCGCTTTTTCCCGGAAGCCTGATGGCAAATTCTACACTGTCATTGCTGCCCGATTTCGTTTTTACGTTTGCCTGGTACTGTTCGGGCGAAAGCAATTGCTCAAGAAGCATTGAAAGTTGTATCTCTCCAAATCCACCGCGCATTTTTACATTGCTCAATACTTTTTTCAATCCCCCCACATCATTGGCCAAAACCTTCATCTCGCCAAGTCCGCGCTGTACATCCGTGAGCTGTGTACTCACCGTAGAAAAACTTTGTTTCAACCGTTCATTTAGTGTCTGCTCTAATTTCTCTTCTACCACAGCCCGGATAAATTCCAGCTTGGTTTCTGTATGCTGAATCAGGTCTTGCTGACGGGTTTCCAGGTTACCAAACTTCTCCTTCTGAATTTCATTAAAAGATCTCACACTTCTGTCAAACGATTGGGCAAAATCAGACAGCGATTGCCGAAGCGTTTCGGTCAGTTCTCTTCTGTTTCTCTGATCTGAATCTGCATTTTCTCCCCGGTTTCTTTTGAACTCTTCGCGGGTATTAAATTCAAGGGAGGTGAATTTTTCCAGCATATCTGTTTTCACCTGTTCCAAATGCTGTTTGTCGTTTTTGGTAAGCAGAATCAGGATTAAAATAAGAAGCAGAATCCCGTTTGTTATCAGTAAATAAATCATGCGATCAAGTTATGAATTTAATGTTTCAGTTGAATGATACGATGGAGGTTTTTATTTAAATTTTATCGGGAACGGAAAGAAGTTAATTTTAGAATCAAATAAAAAGATGGCTTTTATCAAAGTGTTTCATAGAAAAAGACAGAATGAGAAACCAATCTCAAAAATAACAACACCGTAAATTTACGATCCTCAAAATCACCGACTTATACTCATTGTCGGTTTTATGTACGACCTTATATTTGCCTTGTTCAAAAGCATAAACATTTGCTTTTTTGTCCCGTCGCATTATCCTTTGCAAAACCAATTATAAAATTTAAACCTGAAAAACCTTATTAAACACCAGGATTAAATTATTAGGCTTCCGTTTTCCCGGAAGCCTTTTTTTGTAAAAACACATACTTTCAGCAGCATCCTAATTGTGGCCATACCTTAAACCGGACCTAATCGCTATCCTTACCTCCTGTCTGAAATCCCGAAAAGATTAATCTTGTTACTTTTGACCGCCTCAAAAAAGTAATCACATGATTTTTTCACTAAAACACAATCGACCTTCCTTTCGCTTAATCATCATTATTGCTATTGGTTTTTTCGTAACCATTATCTCACAACCGGTTGTGGCGCAGACAAAAAATGTGAAACTCCGATTTCTCGATCTCTATACCCTACCCCACAATCCTGAATTTGAAGGAACCACTGTAGGCGGATTATCGGGCATAGATTATGATAAGTCAGAAGATATTTATTACTCCATAAGCGATGACCGCTCTAAAATAAATCCCGCCCGGTTTTATACCCTTAAGATAGACATCAACGGTGAAAAAATAGATTCGGTTTGGATCACAGGCAAGACTTTTTTAAAGAACAGCGGCGGCAATTATTTTCCTCCCTCCAGCCGCAGCGCCGGAACAGTTGACCCCGAGTCATTGCGCAAATGGAATGATCAAATTATCTGGAGTTCTGAAGGAGATCGGATTTACAGAGAAAAGGACACCACTTATATAAACGCCGCCATTTTTGTTTCTGATCTTGCGGGAAATTTGATAGATACATTTTCATTACCGGATCAGGTTCACATTTCAAACCCATACACAGGCATCAGACGTAACGGAGGTTTCGAAGGCTTAGCCATTTCTCCCGATAAAAAATTCTTGTTCGCAAGTATCGAAGAACCACTCTTACAGGATGGCCCCAGAGCGGGTTTGGGAGATTCTACCGGTATCAATCGAATCATTCAATTCGATATCCTCACTAAAAATCCGATAGCTCAGTATGCGTACATCACCGAACCGGTAGCTCATCCCGTTTTCCAGCCAAACGCCAATAGAATAAACGGAATTTCGGAAATAATGTGCCTTTCAGACAATCAACTACTGGTTATGGAACGCTCATTTTCTACAGGAAGATTGTCGTGCACCATTCGACTTTTCATCGCCGATTTGTCGCAGGCAGAAGATGTAAGCAGTCACTTCTCCCTGCAAGGAAAAGAATATCAAACCTTACCAAAAGAATTAATTTTCAATACGGATGATCTCGGAATTTATATAGACAATATCGAAGGAGTGACCTATGGGCCTAAATTAGCCAATGGCGATCAATCGCTTATATTTATTGCTGACAACAATTTTAATCCATTGGAGAAAAATCAAATTCTCCTATTTGAAATCGCGGGAGAATAATCCGGCTTTTGTCGGTTAAATGTTCTTGATTTTTATTCCGGAGATTAATCCTCGTCCTCGTCCTTTGGCGGCGTATTTTC
>JBIQMB010000504.1:0-3217 GCA_044463745.1 Chitinophagaceae bacterium
ATTAAGTGATGTTTCCTCAACCCATTTTTCAAGCTCGTACGATTCTTTCAGATTAATGGTATTAACCTTTTGATTAAATAAAAAATTTCGCTCCCATTTTATTACAGCGGCCTCATCAGGGTATGCTTTCGCTATATCGAGGCACACATGAATGCCTTTGTTCTTTTTAGCACCAAATGAAGTCGATTTAAAATTTGCACCTTCCTTTTGCATGACACCATTTATGGTGGGCAGATTATGCCATTGAGATTGCATATTCCATAGTTCATATCTTTTGTTGCTAAAGGTTTGAGCCGTATAAGTTCCCACACCGGCGTCAATGATTACCGGATTCCCATTTACATAAATAATAAAATTTCCAACATCATTATGGTTGTGGCTTACCCCATTGTTACTACCCTGAACAGCCAGAAACAATCCATCAGTAGCTCCTGATTTGGATCGGGCTGTTACTACTTCTAAATCGGGTAGGTAAGAAAATTCCGGTAGTGGTGCTGTGGGCCTCGTGGTGTTTAATTCATGAAATATATCTGTCATTTCAAGAAAATCTACCACATTGTCTGCCGGTAGTTTCTTTCTGTTTAATTCAAAAAGGTAAGCAGCAAAATGGCGGAGTGTGTCGTCATTGAAGGCATCCCCAAAGCGGTAAACGCTTTCCGCATTAGGAATTATTTTCGGAAGAGCATCAGCAAAATTTACATAGTTTGATCCGGCTATCTGCATTTTGTATATGTAGGTACCCATGTTATGCAAAAGGTTATTTCCTTGCCAGTTCAGTTTGCCTTCCGAAACGCTGGTGAGCAGATGCAGCAGGCGAATCAGTTTTCCTCCCGCTTCGCCCCAGTACGTAGGGCCTTCATCACAGCCACCATCTTTCGGGTATTGATTTACGAAAAAATCCGTACTTCTCATCGCTTTATCAATAAGCAAAGCCAGGCTGTCGGCACTTTTTAAATTGAGCAGAGCCGTATGGACGGTGTTTGTATTGCACCATGCGTTCCAGTTGTTTACCGACTGCCCCTTAAATCCCATCCACCAAAAATCATCCCTTTGCAGATAAGGATCGTAGATGCGTTTGCGCAGTTCTACATCAATTCGCTTATTGACCATGGGCGAATATTTCTGCAATTGATCATAGAGCATAAATTGAGTAAAGGCAATCATCGGCGCTGTAATAGCCACACCCAGGTCTATAAAACCTTCTTCCGGATCAGGCAATCCACTGCCCGCTTTTTGCAAAACAATGTGTGCAGGTAACACCCAGGTGCTTTCTTCCAGCATCGTCCAGAGACCGTTTACAATTTGAGGTATGTATTTATCATCGCCTGTGATGATTGCACCAATTACCAAACGGTTCAGTGCCTTTCTTCTGGCATTCTGTACGCTCTGAAACCGATTTCTATCTCCTGTGAGTTTATAATCCATATACAGTGACGCAGTAAGCATGGGCCACTGATAATCCAGATATTTATCTGCGTTATTTGTCAGTTTGTTTTTTACAGAATCAGGTAAGTCGGATACTTTTTTTGTCAATCTGTGCTTATACGCTTGTCGCCAATTTTCAATATTTTTCAAATAAGAAGATACGGGTTGATTATTCAAAGCTCTAATCAATACATCGGGCGATTGACAGAATGTATTGGAAGCAGATATGATGAATGAAAGAATGAAAAAAAAGGATTTTGCAATTTGCATACGGCTAAAATTCTTGTTTGATTTAATTAAAATAGAATTGCGCCGGATAAATGTAACCACTTCCGACGCAATTCGTGTGCATTAATACCAAAAACAAACTAAAGCATTAATAAACCCAGCCCGGTGTAGGTTTTAAGTTAGGGTTCAATTCGATTTCCGCCTGAGGAACCGGCCACGTGTACCAGAAGTCACCAATCCATTCGTAGGTTGTACCACCCGTACTTTCGGTTCCTCCCCATGCGTGCTGAGCTACCTTTTCGCTAAATTTGGTTTCCTTCAAGGTTCTCCAGCGCATTTCATCAAAGAAGTTTACACCTTCTCCCGAAAGCTCTCTTCTGCGTTCGTCACGAACGTAATTCCTGGCTGTCGTTTTATCCGAAAATGAGGATGTCATGGTTGGGATGCCCACACGATCTCTCACCTGTTTTACTTTGGTCATAGCTCCCTGGAGGTCATCCAATTCTACCAGTGCCTCAGCCCACATTAATAATACATCGGCATAGCGAATGATGGGTTCATCCACCGGATTCTGCTCGCGTCTTGCATATTCAAGTCCTTCACCCACAAATTTCCGCTGGATATATTTGAATTCAGCTTGTGCATTGCAACTTCCGGAGGTGAAATAATCTGCCGGCAGGTTAGGATTGATATTTGGCTCAGCACCCGACTGATCAACATAATACTTTCCGGTAACCGGGAATCGGTATGTATAAGTGCCTTCGCCAGTGGAGTTACTGTTAACTCCTCTGAAATTAGCATAAGGCGTAACAACGTTGTAAGCGAGCCGTGGATCCCTGTTTTGATACGCTTGTTTTAAACGTTCTTCATTGCCCTCAGACAGGTAAAGAGCTTGAGCTTCCGGTGCCAGTTTATTCAATTCATTATTTATCGATTTTGTTATAGTAGAATGAACTTCGATGCCGTTTACTTCCTTATCCCTAATAAAAAAGACCTTTCTATTGGGCGTGCCTACAGCGCTTAATTGATCCCATTCTGGAAAATAATCTGACCAATTAAAAGGCTTTACCGTGTTATCATCTACAATAACTTCGTAGAGATTTACGAGTGCCGGAGTTACCTGAAGGTCTGTCCAGCAACCACGGCTGTCCTGAGCACCTTGCTGAAAAGCTGCGCAAAATTTCTGAAGAGATGATCCATATCCCGAAGGTTCTTCAATATACTGAACACTCAGAATCATTTCTTCGCAACGCTCCTGTGCTACCTTGAAAAGTTTTTTGTAATCCGGATAAAGCTGATAACCACATTCACCTACCTTGGCAAAGTCATCGGCTGCTTTTTGATATTGTTTGGTTATCAAATATGCTTTTCCTCTGAAGGCATAGGCCGCTCCTTTACTCGCTCTTCCTTCGCCCTGGATTTGGTTATTCGGTAATGCGGGTTCATTAATGGCATCTGTCAGATCCTTGATTATCTGATCCCAAACTTCTGATTCAGGACTTTGGGTTTTATTGGCTTCAGATGGATTAATAGGTTCCAGATAAAGAGGAACACCAATTCCTCC
>JBIQMB010000505.1:0-3201 GCA_044463745.1 Chitinophagaceae bacterium
TATCCGGTTTATGAAAATTATCAACAAGAATCAGGTTACTATACCCTCTGCGGTTTAATTCGGTAACGAGCGAACTTCCGATAAATCCGGCTGCACCCGTGATCAGTATCCTTGGTGAATCTGTCATGCCTGCATCCTGTCGGTGATAGCATGGTAATATTTCTCCTTCCATTCACTCACTTCGCCCCAATCCTCTCCATCAATTAAAATGCGGCTGCTTTCAACTTTTCCTAATTTTTCAAACGGAACTTTAAGAGCAGCTTCGAATTCCTCTTTCTTTTCCGGCGTAACCGAAACTACTGCTCTACCCTGTGCCTCGCCAAACCAATAAGCATCTGACCTGTAAGACTTTGCAGCTTTAACATTAAACCCTTTTTCATTCAGAAAACCTGATTCGGCCAGACAAACAAATAATCCGCCTTCGGAGATATCATGAGCACTTTTGATTAGTCGTGATCTGATCAGCGAACTGATATTTTCATGCAGTGCAAATTCTTCATCCAGATTAAAATAAGGAGCTTTAGAATACTCTACACCGGCTATTTTATGAACGTATTCGGAACTACCAAGGTCTTCCGGATTTTTTCCTATCAGATAAATCACATCGCCATCATCCTGAAATGAGAGCGGCATTTTATTTTCTACATCGTCCAAAATACCGGCCATACCTATAACCGGGGTAGGATAAACCGGGCCATCGGGCGATTGGTTATAAAAACTCACATTACCACCGGTAACGGGTGTATCAAATTTTTTGCAAGCCTCAGACATACCTTGTATGCTCTTTACAAACTGATAATAAACTTCAGGATCATAAGGATTTCCAAAATTCAGGCAATTGGTAACGCCCAATGGTTTTCCGCCGCTGCAAACAATATTTCTTGCTGCTTCCGAAACGGCTATCATGCAGCCTACAAAAGGATCTGCATAAACGTACCGGCTGTTACAGTCGGTAGATAAAGCCAATGCCTTGCGAGTACCGTGAATAGACACCACTGCCGCGTCCGAAGGCTCATTGGTGTTCATATTTGCGGTACCCACCATGCTATCGTACTGTTCGTAAATCCATTTTTTAGATGCAATATTGGGATTGGTAATCAATTGCTCTGCAACGGTTTTCAAATCGGTTCGTACAGGCACTTTTGCGGGATCAAACGCATTGATTTTTTGCATGTAAGCAGGCTCCTTGTATTCGCGGGTATAAACAGGTGCACCACCTCCCAGCACCATACTCTCCGCCGGCATTTCTGCCTCCAGTTCACCATTCATATAAAACCTAAGCAAACCCGAATTATTCACGGTTCCGATCTGCGAACAAGGCAGGTCCCATTTTTCAAAAACATCAAGTACTTCCTGCTCCCTTCCCTTCTTCACGATCAGCAACATCCTCTCCTGGCTTTCGCTGAGCAGCAATTCCCAGGCTTTCATATCCTTCTGCCTTACCGGCACCTTTTCCAGATGAATATCCATCCCCGATTCGCCCTTGGCACTGGTTTCTGCAGTGCTGCAGATAATGCCTGCGGCGCCCATATCCTGCATACCAATCAGTGCGTCGGTCTGAATAATTTCAAGACAAGCTTCTAATAATTTCTTTTCCTGAAAAGGATCACCCACCTGAACCGCGGGCAAATCTTGCATGCTTTCTTCATGCAAATCGGCAGAAGCAAAAGCCGCTCCACCCATTCCATCCTTGCCTGTGGCGCTACCGGCTATAAATACCGGATTACCCTCTCCGTGCGCCGTTGCACTCACGGTTTCGCCCAGCTTCACTATACCGGCACTCATAGCATTCACGAGCGGATTGGTATGATAACATTCTTCAAAATAAACCTCGCCACCCACGGTAGGTACACCAAAACAGTTTCCATAATGGCCGATTCCATTTACTACGCCAGTCATCAAATGCCTGGTTTTGTCGTGCTTCAGGTTTCCAAACCTAAGTGAGTTGAGCGTTGCAATAGGTCTAGCTCCCATTGTAAAAATATCGCGGTGGATACCTCCCACACCGGTTGCAGCTCCCTGAAATGGCTCAATAGCCGAGGGATGATTATGACTTTCTATTTTAAACACCAGACCAAGCCCATCACCGATGTCCATCAAACCCGCATTTTCCTCTCCGGCTTTTACCAGCAATCGGCCGCCCTCACGCGGAAGGGTTTTCAACCATTTGATCGAATTTTTATAACTACAATGCTCACTCCACATCACCGAGTATGCACTTAATTCATTAAAATTGGGATCGCGACCTAAAATTTCCTTGATTTTTTCATATTCGTCTTCCGTAAGACCAAGTTGAACGGCTGTTTTTGAAGTTACTTCCATGATATGTTTAAAAATATCGGCAAACTTACAATCTATAATTTAGAAAGGATTCCATTTTAACTCATATAATTTTGAACTAACTTTCCCCACCATAATAATTAGCCAGTGAGTTACCTGCTTTATTTCATCATCCTGATTGCTTTCTGCATCCTGATCCGGCGAGCTGCTTTTTTTAAAGAATGTGGAATATCTGTATGGTGGCTTCTCGCTTTTTTCCTAATCAGGGCAGCGATGGGTCTGGTTAATTGTTACCTCAGCTATCATTATTTTGAAATATCTGATTCACTTACTTTTCATAATATCGGGTTGAATGAATACCATCATCTGACAAACAATTTCAACTATTTTATTAAAGAAACTTTTCATGATTACGGAAAAAATTATTCAGGGTTACTGGAAACAACTCACTCGTTCTGGAATAATCTGAAAGAAAATATAATCGTAAAAACGCTGGCTATTTTAGATATATTCACTTTCCGTAATTTTTATATCAATACGCTAATTTTTAATATTGTGGTGTTTACGGGAACGGTTGCCCTGTACCGGGCCATTTCTCCGGCCTTTTTTAGTCAAACTCTGCTAAAATTTTTTGTTTTTCTTTTCCCTTCGGCATTATTTTTCACCAGCACCATTCATCGCGATGGTTTGGTATGGATGTGTCTGGGACTCATTCTTTATACCGTAAGCAGGATGTTAACCGATGGGTATCGCCTGAAAAGGTTTTTATGGTTTATGATGGCTTTCGTTTTGATTTTTTTATTGCGAAATTATCTTTCGTTTTTGCTGATACCTGCATTGGCCGCCTGGTGGATTTCAGAAAGAAATAAAAGACAAACCGGACTGATCTACGCTCTGATGACTGCGTTTTCAATCGTGCTT
>JBIQMB010000506.1:0-3195 GCA_044463745.1 Chitinophagaceae bacterium
CAGTCATTTGGTCGGTTCATCCACGAACAGAAAAACAATTAAAGAAGTTTAAACTTTGGGAGAAACTCATTCAATCACCCGATGTTTATTTAGTAAAGCCTTTAGGTTATCATGCAATGCTAAGATTGAACATGCTCGCAAAGATTATGCTGACAGATAGTGGTGGTTTACAAGAAGAATGCACCGTGCTTGGCACACCCTGCCTGACCATGCGGTGGAACACTGAACGCCCGGTAACGCTTCGTGACCATGGCGGTGCCAGCGTTTTGGTTGGCAATAATGTATCAAGAATCAGAGACGAGTTTTTTAATACGCTTAAAGAACCACGGATTCAGAAGAGGCCTGAATTATGGGATGGGCATACGGCGGATCGCTGTCTCCGCGCTATTCTTGAATATGAAGAAGAACGTGTGCCGAAATTTAAATGACCCACTTAATAATCACTTCCTATCTAACCATTCATTTTATTACCTAAGTTAATTCATGGATTTCACTCCCAATATATACAAAACCTTACTGCAAGGGTTACAAAGAGCAGGCTATGTCCTTCAAACTTTTGAGGACTTTATTTCGAATCCTTTGGATTCCAGGTCAGTTGTTCTTCGGCATGATATAGATAAGCTGCCTTATAATGCCATTGCCTTAGGAGAAATCGAACACGCCTTGGGGATAAAAGCAACTTATTATATCCGGATTGTAAAAGGTACATGGAACGAAGAAGTTATAAAACAATTGATAGCATTGGGGCATGAAGTATCCTATCACTATGAAGACCTGACGATTACCAAAGGCGATTATGAGAAAGCATGGGTACATTTTAAAAAGCATTTGGCAAGAATTCGTGAATTCTACCCTGCTAAAACAGCTTCCATGCATGGTAGTCCGCTGAGTAAATGGGATAACCGCAAACTATGGGAAAAGTATGACTACCGCCAATTGGGTATTATTGGCGAACCGTATTTTGATGTGGATTATTCAAAGGTGCTTTACATAACCGATACCGGTCGTTCATGGAATAAATCAGAAGTGAGTGTAAGGGATAAGGTTGAGGGTGGGCTACATGTTGATATTAAAAGTACATCTCATTTAATCGAACTTGTAAAGTTCGGTTTATTACCGGATAAGATCATCATCAATACACATCCACAACGCTGGTTTCCTTTTGGCGTGAATTGGATAAAGGAACTGGTTTTTCAGAATATTAAGAACGTGGGTAAAAGAGGACTCATGTTATTGCGGGGTAATTAATAATGAGTATCGAGACGAATGCTTTCTTACTTACAGCGCTCCAGATCTACTTACTGAATTGATTTATTTTAAAGTATCCTATTAAATATATTTCCATCATTAAAAAATTATGCTGGCTTTATCCCATAGTGATTTTGCTGTTGGTGACGATACCGGTTGGCAATAGTGACAAGTTGGATAACATTTATGTTCTTCGTTTCAGGGGCGATTATATTGTGCATGCGCTGATGTTTGTGCCATGGGCGTTTGTAAGGCCGGTTAAGGGGGTGTCGGTTTTTGTGTGGCTTTTATTGGGATTGGTTTTGGCGGTAGGCGGCGAAGGGATTCAATACTTTATTCCTTACCGCGCGTTTAATATTAATGATATGGTGGCGAATGTGATGGGTGTGTTGGTGGGGTTTGTGCTTGCGTGGGTGTGGGAGAGGGTGAGGGTGAGTCTGTAAGGTTGGATGCGGACGGAAGCGTTCCGCTTGTGCCTTAGTTCGTTCGGCATTTTCAGGTACGAGCCTCTTTTCCTATGGCAGGGGGATTTCTCCGCTCGCTTTGGCATTGTAGATGCATCTGGCTTTGGTTTTGCTCGGTCGAAATGACGTTAGGGTTAGAGGGAAGGAAAAACCTGTAAGGTTGAGCGGGAGCATTGTGTGTGGGAGAAACCTGACAGGTTGCGCGGAGCGGCGTTCACCGTTTCCACCTGTCAGGTTTTTGCTCGCGCGCGAAACCTGCCCACAACCTGACAGGTTGCGCGGAGGGGCGTTCACTGTTTCCACCTGTCAGGTTTTTGCTCGCGCGCGAAACCCACGCACAACCTGACAGGAGGAACAAAAACTAAAAACCGTAATTTCGCGGCCGGCAAGTATCAATCCGGAATTATAAAAAAATATCAACACAATCTTTCAATGAAAATATTAAAAAAAGGAATACTCCTTTGTTTAACCGTTTACGCCCTGGCGGGATGTACGACATCAAAAAAAGTTCTTTATCTACAAGACACCGGAGAAAGTTTTAGCCAGACCATTCAGCAGGATTATGAACTAAAGATCCGTCCGGATGATGTATTGTCTGTCATAGTCAACAGCCGCGACGTAGAACTGGTGCAGATGTTTAATATGCCCATCGTTCGTTATGATTTTGCAGGACCCGGTACAGGAGGTGGTGGAGCCGGTGCCATTCTGGGATATACGGTGGATAAATCCGGTAATATCGATTTCCCTCAGCTTGGCAGCATTGCCGTAAAGGGAAAAACCCGCGCCGAACTGGCGTCTTATATCAAGGAACAATTGATATCAAACGGATATGTAAAAGATCCGGTGGTAACCGTACAGTTTCTCAATTTCAGAATCTCGGTTTTGGGCGAAGTGAACCGGCCGGGTTCCATCAGTTTTAAAAACGACCGCATCACCGTACTGGATGCCATTAGCGAAGCAGGCGACCTTACTATCTATGGTAAGCGGGACAATGTGCGCGTGATACGCGAAGAAAATGGTCAAAGAACCATGGCTACCCTGGATTTGCGAAGTGCCGATATTTTTCAATCCCCTTATTTTTATCTGCAACAAAATGATGTGGTATATGTAGAGCCAAATAAGGTGAAAGCAGGGCAGAGCGAGATCAACCAAAACCGCTCGATCGGAACCATTGCATCCATTGTTTCGGTACTCATTTCCCTCGCTGTATTAATCTTTAAATAAATAGTTCCGAAGGACAATTACAGAAAATTTTTATGAGCAAAAGTAAATTTGACGACTTTGATCTGATGGATTTTGAGGACGGAAATTCGCAGGATAATTTTTCTCTGGCAGATGTATTTTCAGTGGTCAGACGTAATCTTAAGTGGTTTATTCTTTCCCTGATTCTTTGCCTGCTAATCGGGTATATCTATATCAGAAAAACACCCAAAACCTATCGCAGTTCGGCCACCGTGCTCATCAAGGATGATAAGCAGGCGGG
>JBIQMB010000507.1:0-3157 GCA_044463745.1 Chitinophagaceae bacterium
TCAGGATCAAGCTCCGCGATGAACTGCCTAACGTTTTACGAATACCTATTTCCCTGGCCCTGGCGGGAAGCATAGCCGTACTCAAATTAATATAATTGATGCAGGCAAGCAGCAGTAAAAATGCCCCAGTAATGATCAATCCCCTCAATACTTTTTTGTTGGCAGCCCGTGTTTGTGCTGCAAATTGCGGTTCAAAGTGTTTATCTTTTAATGGCAATACATCATACCAGCTTTTGAATTTATATTTTTCATACATCTCCTTGTTATGCTTGAGATCGATGGCATTCAACTGCGCCATGATCTTTGCAGGATCAGTATTTTTTTCAGGCTTAATAAAGATCAGGTTATTTGAATTTTTCCCTCCCCAGTTGTTGTCGGCCAAATCTTCTTTATCCAAAGGAATAAACTGCTGATTATCGGCATTGAAACTGTTTGGAAAGTTGAGATCCGCCACCACCCCGGAAACATTTCTTGGAATAGAATCGTCAAATATAATTTGCTTTCCAATCAGGTTCTCTACTGGTATAGACGGAAAATATTGCTGTGCTTTGGCGTCCGTCAGCACAATTTTATCCGGCGCATCCAGCGCACTTGCTGCACTTCCTGCGAGCCATTTGTAGCCCAGCACTTCAAAATAATCCGTCGTGGTTGAAAGGAGTTGAATGTCGTTATCACCGCTGCCAAATTGTTCCGGCTTCTCATCCACGTTTTTTACTACCGCCTTGTTCTGATACTTGTAGAACATGGGCACCACTGTTTTTACTCCGGTAATATCATTCTTCAGAGTTTGATAAACCGGCAAGGAAACGCCCGCAAAGCCTCCTCTCTCTCCATCGAAATCACTTTGGGCTACTACCTGATAAATGTTTTCCGCATCCGGAATTTGTTTATCAAAACTGTGCTCATAACTCACCATTCTGAAAATGATCCACGCTACACAAATGCACACGCTAAGTCCGACAATATTGAGAATGGTAAAAAGTCTGTTTTTCCATAACTGACGGAAAAGCGTTTTGATGTAATTTCTAAACATGATATTTCTTTTTATAAAAATCTTATGAAGAAAATTATTCTGTTCTTAACGAATCAACCGGATTAGCCCAGGCTGCCTTTATTGCCTGAAAACTGACGGTTAATAGTGCTATGATCATTGCTAACAATCCGGCTGCAACAAAGATTTTCCACGAAATGCTAATGCGGTATTCAAAATCTGTCAACCACCAATCATTCATGATCCACCAGGCAAGTGGAAATGCAATCAGACATGAAATACCTACCAGTTTCACAAATTCTTTGCTTAAGAGAGCAGCCAGGCCTTTTTCCGTTGCTCCTAAAACTTTACGAATACCAATTTCTCTTGTCCTTCTTTCGGCAGTGAATGCTGACAGGCCAAATAAGCCCAGACAAGAAATAACGATAGCCAATACAGAAAACAACCCGGCCAGCATACCAATCAATGATTCTGTTTGGAATACCCGGTTAAAATCGGCATCGATAAACCGTACTTCGGCAGGATATCCGGGATTCATTCTTTTAACCGCAGATGTAATTTCAGTTACCGCTTTTTGCAATGGTTGATCTTTTTTAATTCTGACCACCATAGTACCCGTTTCAGACGGGCTGTTAAAGAAAATAATGGGTGCAGGTTTTGATTGAAAATCGTTGTAAATAAAGTCTTTGACTACCGCTATTACCGTTTGCGGTTCATCTACACCGCTTCTGTATATCTGCGAACCCAACACATCAGGCGTCTTTAAAAGCCGTGCCATGGTTTCATTGATAATCACATGATTACTATCTGCAGCCGGATCGTCATAAAAATTCCGGCCTTCCTTCAGTTCATACCCTACTGTGGGAATATAATTGGCATCTACGGAAGAAATCGTAATCAGAATCTGTTTATCCGGATCTTTTCCCTTCCAGCTAAAATCGCCAGTATTTGAACCATAATTCAAAACAGCATTATTACCCATCCCGGCATCCTGAACCACTCCCGTCTGCATCAGTTCATTTTTAATGGCCGGAAAACTTTCTTTCATTTTTCCCTGCAAGGGCATGTAAAGCAGGTTCTCTCTACTAAAACCGAGGTCTCTGTCTTTCAAATGCTGGATTTGCTGATAAATAATAATGGTGGCTATGATCAAAAAAATAGAGACGGTAAACTGCAATACGACCAATCCTTTCCTGATAAAACCGGCTCCTTTTTCTTTCATCTTCGATCCTTTCAAAACAGCTACAGGATTGAATGATGCCAGATAAAAGGATGGGTAACTGCCCGCGAGGAGGCCACATATCAATGCAATAGAAATAAATGCCACCCAGTTAGCCCAGTCTGTAACAGATAAAGAGAGATGTTTTTGCACGAGATTATTGAAATAGGGCAATGCCAGTATAATGAGTACGATAGCCAAAAAAGAAGCAAGAAATGCCATGATCATGGACTCCGAAAGAAACTGAAATCTGAGACCACCCTTGCCTGCGCCCAATACCTTTCTAACTCCAACTTCTCGTGCTCTTTTTTCAGACCTGGCGGTTGAGAGGTTCATGAAATTAATGCAGGCAATGATCAAAATAATCCATGCGATAATGCTGAATAACCTGACATATTTGATACTGCCCTCTGCCTCATGACCATTATCGAACTGATCGTATAAATGCCATCGCGTCATCGGGTAAACGAAAACTTTTGACTGAAGGCCTGACTCTTTGGTCTTCAAAAATTCCCGCATCTTGCTGTTCATGTTTTTTATATCCACGCCGGGCGTTGTTTCTACATAGGTTATTATGCCATTGTTGCCCCATCGCGAAAGCCACTCATTTTCATTTTCAAAATTCTTGAATGGAGCCAGCCATTGAAAATCAAAAGAGGTATTTTCAGGCAGGTCCTTTATCACACCTGTTACCCTGAATAATTCATTCTTTTCTGTTCGCAGGTCTTCACCGATGGCGCTTTCTTTTCCGAAAAAATTATTTGCCATTTTCTGGGTTATTACCACACTTTTTAAATCATTCAGCGCATCAGACGGATTCCCTTCTACAAAATGCAAATGAAACATTTTAAGAAAAGATGGATCAACAAAACTCCCTACGGCATTGAGGCTGTTATCCCCTTTGGTAAAGGGTTTTGGCATCCCCCAACTCCCTCTGGCGGTGTTTA
>JBIQMB010000508.1:0-3155 GCA_044463745.1 Chitinophagaceae bacterium
AAGCTTTGTGGTGAGCGTAGTAGAAGCGCGCTGCGGAATGATGGGGCCCTGCCGGAATGGAACCGAACTGTATTTGATATTATTGGCTATGTAATCATAAATAATTTTCGCTTTGTCGTACTCTTTCAAGTTTTCTTTCTGTCCAAGTAGGCTCTTATATAGCGAGGTGATTTCCATATTTTCCTCCGACTTATTTGTCAGCGCATCACTGTACCAGTCGGCAATATCATCCCATGAATTGACCGTTGTAATGTGTAAAACATCAGCCACGTCGTTCATCAATGGCATCAGTGGCTCATTCTCCAAAACGGGTGCCTTTTCAAGATTCCAACTATACATTTTAAAATCATCAACATTCTGAATGGTCGGTTGAAGGTCGCTTTCAGTCATTCTGTAAAATATTTTCTTATCTACCGGAGCCAATAAATTATAGGAAACCCTGGCGCTGTACAATTGCCCGGTAAAATGATGCTTATCCCAAAACTCACGGGCCAGACTTCCGGAAGCATAACTTTGTAGTTTATATCGCAGATAGACCACGTCTCCCGTTTCCAGATTGGTAAATACAATTTGGTTCCCATTTTTTTCTCCATCTATCCGCGACTTGTTGGGCTTGATGACCTGCGCAATTTCTATCAGCAAACTTTCTGAATTGCCATAGTAGATGGTGGTTTCTTTAAAATTGTCAATCCCATTGGCGTTGGTTATTTTGATAAGCAGGGTAACAAAGGTTTCTCTGGCACCACCAGGGTAGAGCGCCACATCCTGTTTATCGAGAATGTAATAAAATCCATACTCGATGTTTTTGGCTTCCTCCGGTTTATCCTTTTCTATAACGTTCATCACATCTTCGTTCTCAAAAAGCGTAAATATTTCAGGTTTATCATTTAGCTTTCTGATTTTACTCATCAGGGTGTACTGATTGGGATTTAGTTCCAGCGATCTGTTGTATGCCTTCAGCGCTTCAGCCTTGTTGTTTTTCTCTCTCTGAATATCGCCGGCCAGTTCCCAGAAACTCTCCGAATAGGGCGAAAGAGCCAGCATACTGTTCAGGTACTCCTCCGATTTATTGAATTGTTTGGTGGTATAGTAATATTTGGCCAGATCGTAGGGCATATTCGGACTATACGGAAATTGCCGAGTGATTTTTTCCTTGATGGCAATACCTTTTTTCTTATCCCCGGTTTCGATCAATACATTGGCGTATTTGTTATAAACATCGTAATTGAAAGCGGTTTTGGTAAACTTATCATAGATGTTAAATGCAGCTTTTTGGTTTTGATAAACTTCTTTCTGGATGTTGTACATCGCTTCCAACATGCCGGTATTTTCAGGATATTTTTTATAAACCGTTTCGGCCAGTTTTACCATCTCATCGTACTTCTGATCAGCTACTACAAGCAACAACTGAAGGCCGAATGTAAATTCATCCTCTCCGTATAACTGCTTAACTTTTTCCACCAACGATTCGCATTCCGCATATTTTTGATTTTGATACAATTCATTAATACGAGTCTGCAATACGATGAGTGATTCAGGATCATCCTTCTTCAGTTTTTCAAATTCTTCAAGATACAATGTGCGGTTATTTTCCTGATTCAAAAATTCCAAAAGTTTCCTTCTCAGAATGCCGTTATGGGGAGCAATGTTCAACGCTTTCGAAATGATTTCGCGTCCTTCACTAAGCTTTCGGTTTCTGCCATAATAATCGGATAAGAGAAGGTAGTTTAACAGATTGAGTGAATCATTCCTTATTTTGTTGATAAAATAACTTTCGGCAAAAGAGGGTAGGGAGGCCGCAGGTTTGGCGTCTGATTTCTTGCGGGGATAATTGGCATAAACTGAGGAACCCTTTATGTCTTTGAGCGGTTTGTAATTCTGGTCCGTGATTCGGATGGCAAAGTTAGGGGCAGAAAGATTCGTGTAACTCAATTGAACCAGTACCCGGTTGTTTCCTTTGCTCAGCTTGCATTTGGCAGAGAGGAAATCCAGTTCTGTTGTCAGTTCTTTGGATTCGGAAATAACAAGTTCATCATTCACCCAAACCTTTATAGCGCCTGAAAATCCCACATTGATCAGCACGGTTCTGTCTTCGGACGACTGCAAAAAACTCTGGGCATAAACCACAGCGGTTGTTTTATCGAAATTATTATTCAACAGCATCCAGCCTTCCCTTACCTCATGCTCCGGTGTAAACCATTTAATATCTGCATTGTTGAGAGATTTAAATACGGCTTCCGGCTCGGGGTGGCTTTCAGGGCCGTAATTCTTATAAAAACCACTTTCTGACAAGTTTTCAAAAGGACCGGTCAACTGCCAGTTTTGAATGCTTCCCACAGCCTCTCCGTAGGAAACGGATTTTTCTATCTCACCTGCAAAAATCAGGTGCATCACCTTTTGATAATTGGCTGCTGCTACAATGGTGCCCGGTGCATTTTGATCGGCTATGAGTTTATCCATTAGCGAAAGTTGCCGGGGGGAAGTTTTCTTACCATAATTGCCCAATACGGCTTTGTTGAACCACAGAGAATAAATATAGGGATAAGGGTTTGATGATTTTTTGTAAAAGCGGGATTCGAAGTCCTCGATCTCTCCTTCTTTCCCATTGTACGATGCCAGATAAATGTTGGTGATATAGGCATCTTCTGCGGTAGCGTCTTCCTTCATTGCTTTCTGAAGAAGCTCCTTTGCCATAGCTCTATCGTTCTTATCCAGTGCATTCCAGGCTTCTTTGTAATAGTTATTTTGAGAATACGACAAAAAGGAAAGAAGGCATAATATGAGGGGAAAAATGGTTTTCATAAAACAGTGTTGTTAGGTTCTGATATCAAATGTATAAAAAACGAATGAATCGCAATTTTTATTTGAAAGGAAGATAGCTGGGCCCTTACGGATAGCCACTAAGGCACGATGAAACCAAGGTTCACGAAGGTTTTTTCTTACAGATTGTATCCCTGCGCAAACTCCGCGTTCTTCTTTCTTTGCGTTTTGTCCTTATCCGCTCAACCTGTCTGGTTTTTCCGACACACAAAGGCTGCGCACATTCCGTCGGTCGGCTATAGTCCGCCTGACGGATCAGCGTGTAGCTTTACCGGTCTTGCCGCTTGCTGCGCTCCAAGCCACCGCTTAAGCGTGAAGACCGGGTGCAGCCCCGT
>JBIQMB010000509.1:0-3152 GCA_044463745.1 Chitinophagaceae bacterium
CTCAATTGCTGAAAAAACTTCAGCAACGTGTTATCGACAGGGCTGAGAATGTGGTGGTGGAAAAAACTGCACAGAAAGCGGCGGATAAAACCGGAGATGCCATGGACAAAATCCTGAATCCCAATTTCGGTGCGATGGGTAAGGGTAGCGGTAAAAAAGTGGATATGTCTTCCTTGCCGGCTTCATACAATTTTCATTATAAATACTCCATTAAAGTTACCTCCAGGGAAGGGGAAGTGCAGTTTGACTACTTTCTCAACAAAACGGAGCCTTACATGGGTGTGAAGATGGTGTCGGGTGTGGATATGGCCTTTGTGTTTGACGAGGGAAATAAGGTGATTTTTACATCAATGAACGGTATTAAATCGGCTTCTGAAATGGCTTCTATAACTGATGTGAACGATGATGATCCTGATGCATACAATGATTATAAAATCACTGAACTACCCAACAAAACTTTTTTGGGATATGACTGTATCGGGCGCCAGATGGAGAACGATGATTATAAATTTATTGTTTACATAGCCCCCAACATGGAAACAAGTTTCGGTAAAATGTTTAAGAGCGACCAGGCCAACTTGCCTCCTGCGACTCAGAAACTGGCAAAGGATTATGAAAACGGATTGATGATGTACATGGATATGACGGATAAGAAGACTAAAAAGAAAAAGAATGCCAGTGGCACCATGGAGTGCGTCGCATTTGAGCCGGTAACCATGTCTATCAGTACACGATAAGCAGAACGAAAGTAAAAGGAGTGATCTCCAAAAACCTAAGGGAAATCCAAAAATCTGACAAGTCACCAAAAACCTAACAGGTTTCAAAAACCTGTTAGGTTTATAAATAAACCAAAACCAATATGCCAGAAACGCAAGCGGGATTAATCCGCGGGATAGATACCATTATCATTCGTGTAAGCAGTATCTCTAATGCAAAAAATTGATACCAGGAAAAGCTGGGCTTTGCTTCCATCTATGAAAACGAAGCCATAAAATTAATTGTATTGGACACAGGCGGAGCCACGAGCCTCACTATTTGGCAAAGAGATTCAGAAGATTCTACAATTCCATCACCCTCTGCATATCCGATTTTTAAAACTTTAAATGCAGCGGCATTGTATGATGAACTGCGCTTAAAAGATGTAAGAGTCGGCAGCCTGGATGAGGATGAACACGTCAGGTTCTTTACCTTTTACGATCCGGATGGTAATACATTGGAAGCATGTGAGATGTTGGATACAGAAACCAAACCATAAACCGGCGAGGTTTGTTTTAACCACCCTTTGGGCAACTCAAAAATTTACCGGTTTATTACCGTAGTCCGTTCCTTGTTTAATGCGTTGATCTGCGGCTTTCTCAATGGAATGGTTACAGTTAATTCACAGCCTTGTCCGGGTGAGCTGATGATTTCAAATTTCCCTTCAAAAAGTTCTGTCCTCCTTCGCATATTAGATATCCCGATTCCTTCTTTTACTTCGTGTGGGTTAAATCCAACGCCATCGTCTTCAATGCGCATTGTTATTTTTTCGTTATGTCGGATGAGTCCGATGTCGATTTTTTTACATTGAGCATACTTGATTATGTTTCTTAGCTGCTCTTGTAAAATCCGGTACAGATTGAGCTGTAATTCTTTACACATCTCCAGTTCGTTGAGCTTGTCATCAATAAAGAGAACAATGTTGTATTTCTCCTCAATATTAGTGGTTGCTATAAGTGCTTCAATGCTATCCTTCAATGTGGTTTTATTAATAGAAGCCGGTGCAAGGCGGTGCGATAGATTACGGATTTCTTGCGTGGCCAGATGTACATATTCACGACATTGGTTAAACAAGGTTTGTCCGTACTTATCCACCGAAGGAGAGACAACGCCCAGACTAATAAAGGTGCTTGCAAGAATCTGGCAAACATTGTCGTGGAGCTCAGCACCTATTTCATATCGTTCATTCTCCTGGGTTTGAATGATTGCTCTGGTTATGGCCTGTTCGGTTCTCACAGTTCTCGTAATATCGGTTATGATAGCGAGACGATATTTGATTCCTCTAATATTAATCCATTTACTCTGCATTTCTACCAGCTTTATTTCGCCCGCCTTTGTTCGGTTTCTGAACCGGCCCGACATGTAACCATCGCCTTCATTCCGTTTGCTTAATTCTCTGGTAAAAACAGGCACGGTTTGAAGGGGCATTAGGTCGGTCAATTTCATTTCCAGCAATTCTTTTTCAGTATAGCCATACATTTCAGATGCGGCCTCATTAACCTGGATAAGCCTGAAAGTGTCAGCCTCGAATATACATATTGGGTGCGGATTGAGCCTGAATAGTTCGCTGTATCTTTCCTCCGATTCCTGAATTCTTAATTGCGAAAGTTTTTGTTCGGTAATATCCCTGAAGAAAACAGATAAGCCTGTTTCTGACGGATATACGTTGACCTGAAGCCACTTGTCGAACAGGTCGAAATAGGCTTCAAAATCAACCCGGCGCATGGTTTCAAAAGCTCTTTCGAATTTTTTGTGGGTAAGGGAATTTAGTCCTGTCGGAAAAACATCCCATAGATTTTTATTGATGATGTTGCTGCGAAGTGTACGCATTTCTCGCTCAGCCACCGTGTTCCAGTAGGTCACCGTCCAGTCTTTCTCTATCCGGATAAATGCATCGCCAATACTCTCCAGAATCTGAATTTTTTCATCAAGTAATCTGCGCACTTCAATCTCTGTTTTCTTTATCTCATCAATGTCTTGAAAACTGCCTACAATTTTGATGCACCTTCCGTTTGCCATTTCCGGCTCTCCAATGGATCGAACCCATTTCACATTGCCTTTCTCCGTAACGATCTGCACATCTTCCTGCCATGATATCCCTTTTTCGATGGCTTCCTTCATGCGCAGCCTCACCAATTGCCGGGTTGGTTTATCAATAAATTTTGATATGCCTTTATCCAGTGTCGGCACAAAGTCTTGCGGTACTTCCCTGATTTCTTTGGTTACATCCGACCAGTAAACTGAGTTGGTTTGTACGTCAATGGCCCAGCTTCCTATTTTAGCAAGTTGATTTGATTTACTTAAAAGCTTCTCCAGATTCTTTTTTTCCGTTACGTCCTGTATAGCGCCAATCATTCTCACAGCCTTACCATTTGCATCTCTGATGAAAATACATC
>JBIQMB010000510.1:0-3147 GCA_044463745.1 Chitinophagaceae bacterium
AGTTTCTGAGCCGGTTGTTTACCTTTCTTTTGTGTGTCTTTGTTGGATTTTGCTTTCATAATTTTCTCCGGAATTTTTTTGGGTTTAAATATCTTTCAAAAATTTGTTTTTCAAAAATAATAAATATCTTAAAACGACGGCCTATAAAAATCAATTCACTTTAATCAACTGATCGGTGCCGGGTCCGTTGGAAATATATCGTACATCAACTTTTAATTCTTTGTTTACGTAATCAATATAATCCTTCATTTGTAAGGGTAACTCTTCGAATGATTTGGCAGAGGTAATATCTGCCATCCAACCCTCAAATGTTTTATAAATCGGCTCAATTTGCATGCCATCCATCTGAAACGGAATCTGTGTTGTTTCTTTACCTTCAACAGAATATGCTTCACATACCTTAAGTATATCCAGGTCATCAAGCACATCTGCCTTCGTCATTACCAATTGGGTTACTCCATTGATCATGCAGGCATATTTAAGTGCAACCATATCTATCCAACCGCAACGGCGCGGTCTGCCGGTAGTACTTCCAAATTCATTTCCATTATTACGAAGTTTCTCGCCGTACTCGTCATGAAGTTCTGTGGGGAACGGTCCACTCCCTACCCGCGTACAGTATGCCTTGGTGATACCAATAACCTCCCTGATTTTGTGAGGGGCAATGCCCAACCCGCTGCACACTCCGGCTGTAACGGTGGTAGAAGATGTAACAAACGGAAAGGTTCCAAAATCTATGTCAAGCATACTCCCCTGCGCACCTTCGGCAAGTATTTTTTTACCTTCATTTAATTGTTCGTTTACGAAATATTCACCACTTACAATCCGGAGCGACTTTAAAAACTCTACCGCATCAAAGAACTCTTCTTCCTGTACCGAAATATCTTCCTGAAAAGAAAAGTTATCAAGCAACTTCTGATGCTTCAGCCTTAACTTAATATATTTCGAAACAAAATTTTTATTCCCAAGATCGCCCACACGTATTCCGTTTCTGCCCGTTTTATCCATATAGGCCGGGCCGATTCCCTTCAATGTACTTCCGATTTTTTCTAATCCTTTGCTCTGTTCGCTCGCACGGTCTAATGCCTTGTGTGTGGGCAGGATAACCTGCGCCCGGTCGCTTATGAATAATGACTTACGGAAATCTACCCCAAAGGTGGCCAGGGTTTCGCACTCTCTTTTCAAAGTCACCGGGTCAAGCACCACACCATTGCCAATCAGATTGATTTTGTCTTCCTTAAAAATGCCGGACGGTATCTGGTGAAGAACAATTTTTTTCCCATCAATATATAAGGTGTGACCTGCATTAGGCCCTCCCTGAAACCTGGCAATCACATCATAATCGGAGGCGAAATAATCAACAACTTTTCCTTTGCCCTCATCTCCCCATTGCAGTCCTAAAATCACGTCAACCATTTGGATATTTTTTTCGGTGGTAAAAGTAAACCTAAAACCTGATCAAAAATTAATCAATTAAAAGGATATTATAAACTCACAAGTCGGTTCAGGCTACCTTTAGCATATTTAATTTGCTTGTGCTGAATTTACGCTGAGCATAGTCTTTGGTAAGGACGAAACTCTTTACTTTCTGAGATGGCAGCTCGTACATGGCATCGGTAAGGATACTCTCACCAATGCTTCGCAATCCGCGAGCACCCAACTGGTATTCCATAGCCTTTTCTACCATAAAATCATACACATTATCCTCTATAACTAAATCAATCCCCTCCAGTTCAAACAGTTTTTTATACTGTCTGATCAAAGAATTACGCGGTTCGGTCAGGATGCTTCTGAGTGTAGTGGCGTCAAGGGGATTCAGGTAGGTGATCACGGGCAATCTACCCAACAGTTCAGGTATCAGGCCAAAGGATTTCAGATCCAGTGCATTGACAAACTGAAGAAGGTTTTTCCGCTGGTACTCCTGCATCTCTTTATTAACACCAAACCCGATGGCATTGGTATTGATCCGGCGACCAATCACTCTGTCTATTCCATCAAACGCACCGCCACATATAAATAGGATGTTATTGGTATTGATCTTGATTAATTTTTGTTCAGGATGTTTTCTTCCGCCCTGTGGTGGTACCAGTACTTCTGTACCTTCCAAAAGTTTAAGCAATCCCTGTTGTACACCTTCACCGCTTACATCGCGCGTGATGCTCGGATTATCGCTCTTACGCGCAATTTTATCTATTTCATCGATATATACAATCCCTTTTTGAGCAGCATTGATATCAAAGTTACAAACCTGAAGCAGGCGGCTCAGGATCCTTTCTACATCTTCGCCAACATAACCGGCTTCGGTAAACACCGTTGCATCCACAATGGCAAAAGGAACATTGAGCACCTTTGCTATGGTTTTAGCCAGGAGCGTTTTTCCGGTACCCGTTTCGCCCACCATTATAATGTTGCTCTTTTCTATTTCTACATCGCTCTCTCCTTTTTGATTCAGCCTTTTATAGTGATTGTAAACAGCTACTGATAAAACCTTTTTTGCATCATCCTGGCCAATGACATATTCGTCCAGATACTTTTTAATCTCCATCGGTTTTTTTACCGTTAGCTTAAAGTTACTGGTGTTTGAATTTTTTTCCATCAATGGCGGAATCTCCTGGAGGATGATTTCCTGAGCATGTTCTACACAGTTTTCGCAAATATGGCCCTCCTGCCCGGCAATGAGTATCTTAACTTCATCGCGTGCGCGGCCACAAAAACTGCAATGTAAAGGTTGTTGTTTTGCCATAGTTTGCTAATTTACGGGGGCTAAAGTAGAGTATATTTATAAAATAAAGAAGTTATAAAAAATCAGTCTATATTTTTTTCAAAACTGAATCCACAATACCATATTTTTTACTTTCCTGAGCATCCATCCAATAATCACGGTCAAAGTCTTCCATCACTTTTTCATAATCCTGTCCACAGTTCTGAGCCAGAATTTTAGCCCCCAATTCCTTGGCTCTCTGCATCTGACGAGCTATAATTTCCAGGTCTGCACTTGTGCCTCTTCCGCCACCACTTGGCTGATGAATCATCACCTCGCCGTGAGGGTAAATATAACGCTTTCCTTTTGTTCCTCCGCTAAGCAAGATGCTACCCATGCTGGCAGCCATGCCCATACAAATAGTACTTACGGGCGAACTAATCATT
>JBIQMB010000511.1:0-3147 GCA_044463745.1 Chitinophagaceae bacterium
AATCTGCTTGCACAAGAATAAAAAAAATGTGGCTAAAGCCATGCCTTGATATTCTTTCAAACCGTCGGTTGAAACCGACGGCAATAGATTTAATTGTTACCATGCTTTACGCCGGACTAAAAATATTATACGATTAGCATTGATTAATCACAATTCCATGCAGTGTAAAGTATATATGATTATGGCAGAGAAAAAAGTACACATAAATTCGCAGCGATTATTCGATACGATACCGTCCCACCGCTTTACCATAGGCCATCGCTTAAGGTGAAGGACGACTTTTGCAAACATAAAATCCAAAAGATATTAACATGAATAGCCTGCGGCGAAACATTGGATAATAAACCCGTGTTAGAATTTTTTTATCACTTTCTTTTTCTTTCCCACTTTTTTATTCCTTACTTTTGCACACTCTTTGAAAAGGTCCCGTGGCCGAGTGGCTAGGCAGAGCTCTGCAAAAGCTTCCACAGCAGTTCGAATCTGCTCGGGACCTCTCATTTTTGTTCTCATATTTCCCTGTTTCTTTCCTCATCCCGCTGACATTCATCTGGTTGTTTAATAAATCAATTATATGAAATCAGCAGCCATAGTTTTAAACAAAGTGCTCACAAAACAAAAAATTTACAGATGATTCGGTAATTATTATACCCTGATCACTGAAATACTATTCCTTTATAACCTTATTTGCCCTATTTTTGCCGACCTAAAAAAAAAGTATATCAATACGCAATTATGAATAGTTTGTTTTATGCGGTTCCGGCCATGGCGGCTGTGGGCCTTTTGTACACTTTCTTGAAATTTAATTGGGTTGGAAAACAGGACGCAGGAACCGACAGAATGAAGGAAATCAGCGGCCATATTGCCAATGGTGCAATGGCTTTTTTGAAAGCTGAATACAAGGTTTTGTCCTATTATGTAATTATAGTAGCTCTTCTGCTTGGCGTAATGGGCTTTAGTAGCGAAAACAGCCACTGGACCATATCTCTGGCGTTTGTAGCTGGTGCTATTTTCAGTGCATTAGCCGGATTTATCGGAATGAAGGTGGCTACCAAAGCCAACGTGCGCACAGCACAAGCTGCCAGATCAAGCCTTTCCAAAGCATTGGGCGTTTCCTTTACCGGAGGTGCTGTAATGGGATTGGGTGTTGCAGGTTTGGCCGTTCTCGGATTAGGCGGATTGTTCATTATTTTGAAATTCATCTTCGCGCCCGAATCAGCAGCGGATAGTGTGGAAATGGAGAGAACCATTGAAGTGTTAACCGGATTCAGTCTTGGTGCCGAAAGTATTGCACTGTTTGCCCGTGTGGGTGGTGGTATCTATACCAAGGCAGCCGACGTAGGTGCTGACCTGGTAGGTAAGGTAGAAGCAGGAATCCCTGAAGATGACCCGCGCAACCCTGCTACCATTGCTGATAATGTGGGTGATAACGTGGGCGACGTTGCAGGTATGGGAGCTGACTTATTTGGTTCTTATGTAGCAACGGTTCTGGCAACGATGGTGCTGGGGCGTGAAACCTTTTCGCAGGACGCATTTGGTGGATTGGCTCCTATCTTATTGCCAATGTTGATAGCCGGTGTGGGTATTATTTTTTCTATCGTGGGCACATTGTTTGTCCGCATTTCAGATAGTGCCGGTCTTCAGACTTCCATTGTTCAAAAAGCGTTGAACATGGGTAACTGGGGCGCTATTATTTTAACTGCGATAGCCTCCTATTTTCTGGTTATCTGGATATTGCCTGATACGGAAATGGTATTGAGAAATCACACCTTCACCCGTATGGGCGTATTTGGCGCTATTATCGTAGGCCTTGTAGTGGGCGCTCTTATGAGTATCATCACCGAATTTTATACAGCTATCGGCAAGCGGCCGGTTTCTTCTATCGTAAGGCAAAGCAGCACAGGTCATGCTACCAACATCATTGGCGGTATAGCCGTTGGGATGGAGAGCACGGCGTTACCTATACTGGTTTTAGCTTCCGGTATCTATCTTTCTTATTTCTGTGCCGGACTGTATGGTGTGGGGATTGCTGCGGCAGGTATGATGGCCACTACGGCTATGCAATTGGCTATTGACGCCTTTGGACCTATTGCTGATAATGCAGGGGGAATTGCCGAGATGTCGGAATTGCCGAAAGAAGTACGCGAAAAAACAGATATCCTTGATGCTGTTGGAAATACGACTGCCGCCACCGGTAAAGGATTTGCCATCGCATCGGCAGCATTGACAGCACTGGCTTTATTTGCTGCTTTTGTTGGTATAGCCGGTATAGATGGTATTGATATTTACCGTGCAGACGTACTTGCAGGATTGTTCGTGGGTGCCATGATTCCTTTCTTGTTCTCTGCGCTCGCCATCCGTGCGGTAGGCGAAGCGGCTATGGCTATGGTTGAAGAAGTAAGGCGTCAGTTCAGAACCATCCCGGGCATTCTGGAAGGAACAGGCAAACCTGAATATGAAAAATGCGTTGAAATCAGCACGCAGGCTTCCATCCGTAAAATGATTGCTCCGGGCGCCATTACATTTATCGCACCTATCGCCATCGGGTTTATCTTCGGGCCTGAAGTATTGGGTGGATTTTTGGCCGGTGCTACGGTGAGCGGCGTACTGATGGGTATCTTCCAAAACAATGCCGGTGGTGCATGGGACAATGCCAAAAAGTCTTTTGAAAAAGGTGCTATTATTAACAACGAAACCCATTACAAAGGAAGTGAGCCTCACAAAGCTTCTGTAACAGGTGATACCGTGGGTGATCCGTTTAAAGATACAAGCGGCCCGAGCATGAATATTCTGATCAAATTGATGAGTATCATTTCTCTGGTTATCGCCCCTACCCTGGCATCTATGTTCCAGACAAAGATTGAACTTGATCGAAATAATAAAATAGAAAACCTGCAATTCCTGAAAAACCAAACCGGTTCACTGGGTAAGGATGTTTGGAAACTGGAGTCAGGAAGCCGGGATAAAGAAGTACAACAAACCATTACCGACTTTATCAAAAGATTGAGTGCGGACGGTTATATCAAGAGCAATTCTCACTCGTTGGCTGTTCAGGACGGTGAGTTGTACATTGACGGTGAAAAGCAAAATGAGGATGTAAAATCTGATTACAGGGTTTACATGCAGGCTACCGGCGATTTCATTACTAAA
>JBIQMB010000512.1:0-3143 GCA_044463745.1 Chitinophagaceae bacterium
GGTGGATGGAGGTGAGGGAGTAGGAGGGGAGGGGGGTGGGGGGGAGGAAGGCGGGGGGAGGAGGAATGTATTCGGGGGGTAAACCTTGTACCTCCAGAAAAGATTGCGAAACTGGTGAAATATGTTTAGGGTTACCAGTAGGTGGAAAGGTATGCGTTAAAGCTCCCCGCGGTGAAAACTGTACTGATGATGAAAATTGCCCGAATGGTACGTATTGTGTTCCTAAGCCATTTGGTGGTCGCTGGTGTAATTAGTTTATTTTAGTCATTAAATAAGATTGTTTTATGAAATATGCTACTCTTTTTATTTTTTTACTATCCTCATCAATTTTTTGTCAAGACGTATATTGTCAGACCAAAGCCGTGATTACCGGTTCTTATGAAGGAAGTCAGGACGGAGATATTGTCTTTTTAAAACCTCGTTCTGTTGGTGAGCGAGAATATACTACCACTATAGATAAGGGTACATTTTCTTTTGAAATAGATGCAGGCAACGAATGGGTCGTTTATTTTGTTAGTTGTCCTGGCGTATCTGATAAACTTGCATATCCACTATTTTTTAAGAATGGCAGTATGCTTGATTTCAAGATTGACAAATCCTTAAAAACACCTGTTTTTTCAGGCGATTGGAATGCATTGGAGCAAAATGATTTTTTCGAAGGTATGATTATACTCAGTAGAGGAATGGATTCCATTTCTGCTTTAGCGTCCCAAACGAATGACAAAGATGAACAGAAAAAGTTCAAAACCGCTTTGAATAAATACCAGGATGATATGGACCGGTATCCTGTAGAGTGGGTTGAAAATCATCCTTCGTCCCCATTCAGTTTGGCTGTAATAAATTTGTTTATAACAAGTAATATGTTGTATGAAGCAGACACTATGGCTGAAAAGTATTTTGATTTGCTTACTCCTGTTGCCATTAAGGATAATAACGAAGCGTATATTTTAATAAGAGAAATGTCGCAATTTAATTCGAAATACAAAAATTTTGAGGTGGTAAAGGGTGAAGGAACAGTCAGTCAGTCTGTAAAATATCTTGCGCCAACGTTCTCTATTAGAGACACTTCCGGCCACGAAATTTTATTAAGTGATTTTAAAGACAAATACCTGCTTATAGATTTTTGGGCGAGTTGGTGTGCCCCTTGCAGAGAGAATAACCCGGAACTAAAACGTTTGTACCACCAATACAAAGACAAAGGACTTCAACTTCTTAGTATCTCAATGGATACAGATGCTGAAAAGTGGAAAAGAGCCATTATTGCGGATAATATGGATTGGCTACAAGGCACCGATTTAAAAGGAATAGAGGGAGGAGTAGGGAGGAAATACCTGATCAACGGAATACCGAATTATCTGCTAATTAATCCGGATAATACTGTGGAATTTTTAGCCCATGAAAGTCTGGAGACAATAGAGAAGAAATTAGCGTTAATTTTTGAAAATCCCGACGAATAAAATTCCGAAATTCTTTCTGGGGAGTGTTCTTTTTTCAGGAATGGGCGTTAACTTGATGAAAGAAGTCTAATCTTAACGGATGGAATGCTTTCTTCCTCGCGATGCCTCCTTTCGGGGACGTCGCGTGATTACCCGATCTGCTCACTCTGGCGGAGCAATAAGGTGATAGCAAGCCGGAGCATCGTAATTCCTAACCATTTCCCAATCCCTCAAAAAAGGTGTCCATACTTTTGGAAAGTCTGATTGCCTTTTTTCCGCAAAGCCAAATCATTCACGCTATCAAGTCCTTTTATGTATTTCATATCACTTTTAATGAACATTAAATTAGGGCTTTATTGGAAAACCACCCCGTCCGGCACATGCCTTGAACTTCTTTTAAAAGCTGATCATTGAAGGAAGCATGAGCCGTCCACCCCTCCCGCATGTGCTTCGCCATTGCGGGACACGGTCCTTTTGAGGGGAATTTGGAGAAGTCTTTTCTCGGTTACATGAGTTGTTTGATTTAAGGTGAAACTATGTAAGAACTGATAGCTTTATAAAGAACCTATACCACGTGAAAAAGCTCATTGCATACGTGAGACCTAAATTCCCCTCCTTGGAGGGGTGGGCGCGATAGCGGCTGGGGTGGTTACTTATTTGCGGGAGGGTGATTTCTTTCTTCCTCGCGATGTTTTCTTTCAGGGACGTCGCGGTATTGTTATCCTTACGCTGTTAATCCGAACTTTGCTAAATGGTGTAATCAATAATTTCCTAGCTATGACTGAGCTATTTCCCAAGGATCCATACAAATGCTAAAGCCAAAATGTATGTGGATTGAGAGTAATGCTAAGATACAGATACTGAGTGCAAGAATGAACTTGGCATCAACCCTTTTGATTATTTACAGATGCAAGCCGAAGTAAAAATATAATGTCATTGAACTGAAAAGTATTTTTTAACGACATTGTTTGTGCAAACAAGACGTATAAAAGAATGATGTACCCATAATAAAAAACCATCTTCAATATTTTTTAATTTCTTAAATTTATAAAACATGAAATTTAAGTAGTCCGTCGGGAGTGGAGATACTCACAAGAGAGTAGATGAAGAAGGTTGTTGGGGGATTGTATAGCGGTGGAGGAGGTGGATTCCGTTCGGCGACTACCTGCGATGCCTGGGTTACGATGTATGATGGGTCAAAATCACTTATAAAGGGAGTGTGCAAAGAGAAAACTCTTTACGGAGAGTTTCTGTGCTATTGCAGTTCGGGTGTAGGTTATTGTGACACATCTATGTAAGCAATATTTCATCATTTTAAAAAGTGCATCCAATATATGGATGTACTTTTAATTCAAATTTATGGTAATGAGACTTTGTTCACTGAGTTTAATAATCTGTATTTTGGGTAGCAGTTGTGGTATTAGGGCCCAATCCACTTCAAAATTAAAGGTAGTGTACCCACTTTCTTTTATTTATGATTCTGTAGGTTTAAGTAATCAGGAAGGAAAATTGTTATCATCTGTTTCAGTAAAAGAAAAAAACGGAAGAAGGACAGATACCTATACAATTAGCCGGGAGGATAATAAAATCGCTGTTCACATTGCAAGCAAGCCATCAGGAATTGCTGACACATTATATTTTTACCCTATGGGAGGAAACATGGAGATAAATTTTCTTGATTCCTTTTCTCTAAAAGATCGGAGGGAT
>JBIQMB010000513.1:0-3138 GCA_044463745.1 Chitinophagaceae bacterium
CCTCTGTCGCTCTATATAATCGAGCAACGGCATCATCATACCGACCTTTAATAATACAACGTCTTGCATTTTCGAGAATGTCAACAATGAAGGTTAAGCTAGGTTCATGTTTGTTTTCATAATCTTTTAGCTTACTTATAAATCGTTGTATAGATTTTATAAAGGGATTAAATTCTGGAGAGCCATACCCTGAGTTAATTGCGAGCTGGATTTTCTCAATTCCTTGCACAAAATCAGAGGAAATTGGTTGTTGGTAATGCTCAAATCTGTCCCATTTAGCAAACGTATTTGCTATGGTAAATAATCCATTATAAAATGCAATATTTGCAGCCTTAGTTGGTTTTATTTCTTTGAAAAAATTAGCTGCTTGTTCAAATTCTTTTGCATTAAAGAGTTCTTTGGCTTGACCTGCAAGTATAAATCCAGTTTGATCATAAGCATTGCCTAGTTTAATAATTTCCATCCTGTTTTCATCTGGCAGTCCATCTTTGAATGGTGCTTCCACGTAGAGCATTTCTAATCCCAAGAATGAAGCAGTCATAATTGCAGCTGCACTCATCCATTTTCTACCTCCGGTTGGATCAATAAATACTTGTGCACAGTTTTCTGCTTTTAATTTATTAAAGGCATTATAAATCAATAGGCATAAGTCTCCGATTTTTCCTGCGTCCTCTTCGATTTCTTCTTTGGAATATTCATTTGGCTTTAATTTGGCTTTCTCAACTGTATCATTCAATGATGCACTGAGCGATATTCGAGTGCCTATAAAAATTACAGATTCTGGTTTTATTTCTTTTATGGATTTTATTAATGGTGATGGTTGCATCCCCATTGTTAATATTAATCCTCTCTTCATTTTTAATCAGTTTAAAATGAGTTTCAACGTTATTTTATAAAATTCAGGTTAGTATTTTCAAGTTTATTAACTAAGGTTGACTACTGTGAATTCTATAATTGTTTTGCAACTTTACTTTCCCCCCTTTCCCCCAGATACATATTTTCATAGTTTATAATCATTCGTTCTCAAAAACGACAAAAACACTTTTCTTCCCATAATTGACAATCATTTTAATTTTCCTGAATAAATTTTTCTCCATCACACATATTCTCCAACGAAAATACCTTTTTTCCCTGAGCCATTTTTGAAAAATACCGCACGGTTTTAGCTCTGATAAAAAGCAGCTTGGATATCTATCAGTCTTTCTAAGAAGATGGAAGTAATGTTTTTTATTTAATTGTTGAAAGTTACGATTTATTAAAAGTTATTCTGTTTTCAAAATTCCCGTGAAGAGAACCAATATCCTGAGAATAGGCACTTGCAGTAAACGCGTGGTAATTATTTAGCCTTGAAGGCTGAAAAGATGCGTTCCCCATCGGTTTGTTGATAACTGCGGCCTATTTCCGGACACAACAATTCGATACCACGATTGGCTTCCCTGCGAAGGCTCTGATAAACGGATTTTTAAGAATGGTACACCTGGCTATATCACCAAACGGTGTACCGGTAGGCAGCATACTGACAAGATTAACTATTGAAAACGTGATTTTAATCTCGTTATTGACACTTGTTTATGCAGCGACTTATTTCAAAAAGATTTGACTGCCTGGGCCGGAAATCAGGATTCGTTATTCACGAAAAAATCTTCAGTGGAATGACAGTCTGCTGAATATTCCAATTTTTTTTTGGCGGATTATACCAGAGAGTTGATGATGAGAATAGGTTATGGCAGTAAGGGCGTTTAAGAAAAATTCAGTATCATTTTAATTTCCCGAATAAAATTTTCTTTGTCACTCATATCCTCTAACGAAAATACTCTTTTTACCTGAGCCATTTCTGAGAGATACCCAACAGTTTTTGCTCTATCAGAGCTTTGACCAAAGGGAGTAAGAATGGCTACCATAGCTGTTGCTTTTAATCCCATAGACTGACGCAGTGATGAAATTTTATAGATGGCCTCAATAATCTTTTTACCGGGCTTCTTTACAGAAAAAACTTTGCACTCAAATATGTATAACACATTTTTATACACAAAAGCGATATCAATTTCATTATCACTTTCCGAATTACGGAGAGAGAACTTGCTCTTTAATTTCAGGTTAAGCGCTATTTGAGAATCTGAAAGATTCAATTCATCTTTTAATGTTTGATACAACCATTCTTCGAACCAGCCACCTGTAAGATATACCTTGTCATCTTTATAATAATCCTGACTTTGTGCATGGGCAATGTCTGACACTGCACCGGAATGGCCGTTCTTCGTAACTCTCCGGTAAAGCGTGTCAGCTCTCTTATAAGAGTAAGTAAGTGAGGTCTTTGCTTCGAAAGAATAACCCTGAGCGGCCAGGTAAGTTTTCAGGTCAAGATTAACGATTTTCCTGAGAGGTTTTCCGGTCAATACCGGATGAAGTTGTTCTATATCGGAAGAACCGGCCGGCCAGTAAAAAATTTCCGATTGTTGGAATTTGGAAAAATGCTGAAATGCCATCTGGCTCATCATCTTTGTACCGCCGGTGATATTAATGACGAAATCTGAGTTATCATCCCATTTTTCTTTTTGTAATTGTTCCAAAATCAGTTTAGGGTTTTCGGCATCTATCACCACTTTACGATATTGATTTTGTTTCAATAGGAGTGCGTCAGCAAGAATTTCAGACTTATGTTTCTCTTCCATTTCACGGGTGGTCAGAAACACATGGCTGTCTTCCGGTTTTGCCAACTGTCGTATAAAAAGCAGGTTGGGTATAAGCTGGTCAGAAAGTATGGAGATGATGGTTTTCACTTTATGTAAATTTTAATCTCGTAAATCTTGTTCTAAGCCACACCATTTCCAAACCGGGATGATGGATATGGGCAACCCATCTTCTTCCAATTCTTCTTCAGAATCATAGGTTATAACAACTCCCTTTTCCGCGCCGGATATCTGGCAGGCTTTTACTAATCCGGCGATTTCCCGCTTTCTGGTGTCCTCAGTTCTCATTTCCCAACATACCTGTATAGGTAGCGGTTTATCACCTTCTTTAAACAATATAAAATCACATTCATGGTAGTTATCTTTATGATAATAGATATCAGTTGTATAAATACTCCCATATTGCCGATAAAGCTGCCAAAAGACTAAATTTTCTAATAATTTACCC
>JBIQMB010000514.1:0-3132 GCA_044463745.1 Chitinophagaceae bacterium
GACTCAATATGACACACGCGAAGTGAGCGATTATATCAAAAATTTCAAAGGATAATTTATTAAACGATCAGGAAGGTTCTTTTATAAAGCCTGTTTGATACGTACCCCTGAAACTAAAAGCTATTCAAATCATTGAATAGCTTTTTTCTTTTTTACTTAGTTCGGAAGATGAAAAGCTTTACATTCTTCTTAAATAAATTGTGGAGAACTTTGTCCTTTATTTAAAATTATAAAGCAACGAACTATGGATTTTCAATCTTACCTGCAGTACTTCAGGGAAATAACAGAAGGAATCTCAACGCTAAAGCCCTATGATGAACCCCACTATAAAGATTACACCAAACTTAACTTCTCCCGAATGAATCGCTGGCTCAAAACCGGTGTTGTGAATGAGAGCCTGGTGAACCTTATAAAAAACATCAAAGCGCCACAAACATGGATCACCATTACAGAACCCTGGTGTGGGGATGCGGCGCATTCGGTTCCCTTTATTCATTTAATTTCTGAGCTCAGCCCGTTGATCAATGCGGAATATGAACTGAGAGATTCTCCACCGTTCAGGATTGAAAAATATTTGTCGAACGGAAGCAAATCGATTCCGGTACTTATTGTTAAGAATCAACACGGTGACGATATTTTCACATGGGGCTCACGACCTGCTGAAGCCGAACTATTGCGAAACGATCTGATCAGTCGCAAAACCGATCCGGAAGAAATTCGCACAGCACTTCAGCAGTGGTATAATAAGGATAAAGGCCATTCCCTGCAAAAAGAACTCCTTGAACTGCTGAATAAATATGATAACCGGTAGCTCAGAATAAGGGGTTTGAATTTTATTTACCGTACTTTTATCCATAAAAAAAAATGGCAAAACTAAAGAAGCGGTCATGGGCCGAACCATTTAAAATAAAGATGGTTGAGTTATTAAAAATGACCACCCGTGAACAAAGACTAAAGGCGATTAAACAAGCCGGGTACAACACTTTTCTCCTCCATTCAGAAGATGTTTACATTGACCTATTAACCGACAGCGGAACTTCGGCAATGAGCGACCGGCAATGGGCCGGATTGATGCTGGGAGACGAAGCCTATGCCGGAAGCCGGAATTTTTACAATCTGGAAGCGGCCGTCAAAAAGTATTATGGCTATAAGCATGTATTGCCCACGCATCAGGGTCGCGGCGCTGAAAATATCCTTAGCCAGGTAATGATTAAGAAGGGAGATATCGTTCCGGGCAATATGTATTTTACAACCACCCGCCTGCATCAGGAGTTGGCCGGAGGAACCTTTCAGGATGTCATTATTGACGAAGCGCATGATTCAGAAAACCCGCATCCGTTCAAGGGAGATATAGATCTTGAGAAGGTAAAAGCACTGATCGATAAGCATGGGGCAAACAAGATACCTTATGTATGCGTAGCCACTACGGTTAACATGGCGGGCGGTCAGCCGGTATCCATGCAAAACCTGAAAGCACTGCGAAAACTTACGCAGGAGCACGGCATCAAAATCATTCTTGACATGACCAGGATAGCCGAAAATGCCTTCTTTATTCAGCAGCGCGAACCGGGCTATGAGAAGAAATCAATCGCGTCCATTGTAAAAGAAATTTGCAGCTATACCGACGGCGCCACATTTAGCGGTAAGAAAGACGCATTGGTTAATATCGGCGGTTTTCTGGTACTTAATGATACAGAAAAATTTGAAGAGGCCACAAACCTGATTGTTGTATATGAAGGTTTGCAAACTTACGGCGGCATGGCAGGCAGAGATATGGAAGCCATGGCTATCGGCATAGAAGAATCGGTGAATGACGACCACATCAAAGCCAGGGTGGGCCAGGTAACTTATCTCGGAGATCAGTTGCAAAAAGCCGGCATACCGATCGTACTGCCCGTGGGCGGACATGGGATTTTTATTGATGCGAAAAAGTTTTTACCACACATTCCGCAGGATGAATTTCCGGCGCAAACACTGGCTGCAGAATTATATATCGAATCCGGTATCCGGACCATGGAAAGAGGAATTGTATCAGCAGGAAGAAATGCCAAAACCGGCAAGCATTATTACCCGAAATTGGAATTGGTAAGACTTACACTACCCAGAAGGGTTTACACACAAGCGCACATGGATGTAATAGCCGAGGCGGTGGAAAGTGTATATGAAAGAAGAAATAAAATCAGGGGACTTGAAATGGTTTACGAGCCTAAGTATCTCAGATTTTTCCAGGCAAGATTTAAGAAAAAATCTGCTTCAAAATAAGTAGGGGTTGATAACTATTCCAAGGATATAATCTTTGGAATAGTTATTCTCATCTAACCAAATACTGACTAAGCCTGCGCGGCCGGTCCGCCAAAATTCATAGGAAACTCAACCGTTTCAATGTCTTGTATAGGTCCATTGGCGGCCTCAAACTTTTTCACATTCTCGATCATAGCTTTCATGAAACGCTTGGCGTGTGTAGGCGTAAGAATAATGCGACTTTTGACCTTGCTCTTGGGTGTTCCGGGCATTACGTTTACAAAGTCAATAACAAACTCTGCATGGCTGTGGGTGATAATGGCGAGGTTAGCATAATTTCCTTCCGAAATCTCTTCCGAAATTTCAATGTTCAATTGGTTGGGTTGCTGCTGTTGCTGATCAGACATTATAAAAAGAATTTTTTCAAAGGTAACCTTATCTCATTAAACAGGTAACCTCCAATTCTTGCATACTTATTTCTTTCAGGGATAAATCGATTGATTTCCGGATATTCTGGGTTTTCTAAACTTTCCACTGGATCAAAACATGACATGATTGGCTTTGGTTAATTCACGTTCCCATAGATTGAAATATAATACCAGTTGATGAACTATTCTTACATATTAAATTTTTTCTTCCCCGCAGATATTCAGAGTTGGATCCAGCCATGAAAGAAAATAGAGTTGTCGCGCCAAAGTCCACCTCATCGATAAAAACACAAAATTTCCTGAGTTCATGTTGTTCTCTGCTTTATGCATGGAACAGAAGCTTCGTTTTTGTGGCTTTAGTCGCTTTTCGAAACTTTTGTAGAGTTTAGACAAAATTCAGACTCTCTTTTCGAAACTTTTGGAAAGTCTGGACACGTTTACCACAATAGCCGGAACCAAGCGA